>NZ_DLNW01000036.1:0-110082 GCF_002478435.1 Pseudomonas sp. UBA7500
ACCGGCCCCGGCCCCGGCCGCTGCGCCAGCGCCAAGCGGTGCCAAGGTTCACGCCGGCCCTGCCGTGCGTCAGCTGGCCCGCGAGTTCGGCGTCGAGCTGAGCGCCGTGGCTGCCAGCGGCCCGCACGGCCGCGTGCTCAAGGAAGACGTGCAGGTGTACGTCAAGGCCATGATGCAGAAGGCCAAGGAAGCACCGGCTGCCGGCGCGACCGGTGGTGCGGGCATCCCGCCGATCCCGGCAGTCGACTTCAGCCGCTTCGGTGAAACCGAAGAAGTGCCGATGACCCGCCTGATGCAGGCTGGCGCCACCAACCTGCACCGCAGCTGGCTGAACGTGCCGCACGTGACCCAGTTCGACAGCGCCGACATCACCGAGCTGGAAGCCTTCCGCGTTGCGCAGAAGGCCGTGGCCGAGAAAGCCGGCGTCAAGCTGACCGTGCTGCCCTTGCTGCTCAAGGCCTGTGCGCACCTGCTCAAGGAACTGCCGGACTTCAACGCGTCGCTGGCCCCTAGCGGCAAGGCGATCATTCGCAAGAAGTACGTCAACGTCGGTTTCGCCGTGGATACGCCAGACGGCCTGCTGGTCCCCGTGATCAAGAACGTCGACCAGAAGAGCCTGCTGCAGCTGGCTGCAGAAGCGGCGGCCCTGGCTGAAAAGGCCCGCACCAAGAAGCTTTCTGCCGACGACATGCAGGGCGCCTGCTTCACCATCTCCAGCCTCGGTCACATTGGCGGCACCGGCTTCACGCCGATCGTCAACGCGCCGGAAGTGGCGATCCTGGGTGTGTCCAAGGCCACCATCCAGCCGGTGTGGGATGGCAAGGCGTTCCAGCCCAAGCTGATGCTGCCGCTGTCGCTGTCGTACGATCACCGCGTGATCAACGGTGCCGCTGCCGCGCGCTTCACCAAGCGCCTGGGCGAGCTGCTGACCGACATCCGCACCATGCTGCTGTAACTGCTGCCCGCCGTGCTCCCCTGCCGGGGAGCACGGACACTGTTTTCGAGCTGCCACGCTCGTACCTCAACCCCGCCATCTGGCGGGGCTTTTTTTGCCTGCGATTCATGCCATGCCGCTCAACGTCCCACCTTGAGCGGCACCGCCAGACGCAATCCGTCGCGGCATTACTGAAGAATTTGTACCTGTCAGCCGATACAGATCAAGCCAGGCCACTCTATTGCTTGTCAGCCTCAAGCACATGATGCAACCTTGCTCAAACGCGTAGCAGCACTTCGCCCAGCCCGCGCCAACAGCCTTCTTGAAGCGAGCTTCCCATGAAAAGCCAACCTGATGCCGCCAGCCGTACGGTGGCCGAGGTAGTGACGCAGTTGCCGGTGCCTTCGCGGCTCGGCATGCTGCGTTTCGAGCGGCTGAATGAGGCCAGCTGGGCCATGCTGTTCCTCGACCCGGGCTGCGAGCGCCAGTTCGGCCAGGCGGCCGTCGACCTGTGTGCGCTGATCGGCTCGCCCTATGCCAGCCTGATGGAGCCCGAGGCACGCTACAAGCTGCACGACACCATCGAGCTGCAACTGGCGCAGCGTCCGTACTACCTGGTGCGTTATACCCTGCACACCAGCCTGGGCCCGCTCAATATGCTGGAGCTGGGCGAAGCCTACCGGCAGCACAACCGCCAGTTGCTGCGCGGCTATCTGCTGGTGCTCGATGCCCAGCCCAACGACACACCCGACCTTTCGGCGGCAGAACTCGAAACCCGCAACAACCGCCTGCAGATCGCCCTGCAGCTCAACCAGCAGGCGCAGCAGGAACAGCTCGAGCACCTGGAGCGTGTACGCGCCCAGCAAGACCTGATCCTGCGCCTGGCGCGCCAGCGCTACAGCGCCGACAACTCGCTGCAGGAAGCCGCCGAGCTGATCACCCGCAGTGCCTGCGAAATCTACAGCATCGACTGCGCCAGCATCTGGTACCTGGAAGGCCAGCAACTGGAACCGATCTCGGCGTTCTACCGCGCCACCCAGGAGTACCGCCTGCCCGAGGCGATCGATGCCGGGCGATTTCCCGACTACCTCGAGGCGCTGCACACCAGCCGCGCCATCGATGCGCACAACGCGGCGCGCGACCCACGCACCCGCGAAATCTCCGAGAGCCTGCGCCAGCGCGGTATCCACGCCATGCTCGATGCCAGCATCCGCATCGACGGCCAGGTGGTCGGCGTGCTCTGCCTGGAACACAGCGGCTCGACCCGGGCCTGGCAATCGGATGAAATCGCCTTTGCCGGTGAGCTGGCCGACCAGTTCGCCCAGGTCATCAACAACCACAACCGGCGCACCGCCACCAGCGCCCTGCACCTGTTCCAGCGCGCGGTGGAACAAAGCGCCAACGCCTTTCTGCTGGTCAACCGCGATGGCGTGGTGGAATACGTCAACCCCAGCTTCACCGAGATCACCCAGTACACACCCGAAGAGGTGCATGGCCACCGCCTGTCCGAGCTCACCGCACTGGAGAACCTCAGCGAGCTGCTGTTCGACTCGCCATCGAGCCTGGCCATGGGCAACAGTTGGCAGGGCGAATTCAAGAGTCGGCGCAAGAACCTCGAGCCCTACTGGGGCCAACTGTCGATCTCCAAGGTGTATGGCGACAACCGCGAGTTGACCCACTACATCGGCATCTACGAAGACATCACCCAGAGCAAGCTGGCCCAGCAGCGCATCGAACGCCTGGCCTACACCGACAACCTCACCAGCCTGGGCAACCGCCCGGCGTTCATCCGCAGCCTCGACGAGCGCTTCGAGCGCGACAGCGACAGCCCCATCTGCCTGCTGCTGGTGGACATCGACAACTTCAAGCGCATCAACGACAGCCTCGGGCACCAGACCGGCGACAAGCTGCTGATCAGCCTGGCCCGGCGCCTGCGCAACAGCCTGAGCCCCGGTGGCAGCCTGGCGCGTTTTGCCAGCAACGAGTTCGCCGTGCTGCTGGAGGACAGCAGCCTGGATGCCGGCCAGCAGGTGGCCCAGCAGTTGCTCAACACCCTCGACAAGCCGATGTTCGTCGACAACCAGCTGATCAGCGTGACCGGCTCGGTGGGCCTGGCGTGTGCGCCGCTGCACGGGCGCGACCCGCAGACCCTGATGAAGAACGCCGGCCTGGCCCTGCACAAGGCCAAGGCCAACGGCAAGCACCAGGTGCAGGTGTTCACCGAGGCGCTCAACGCCGAGGCCAGCTACAAGCTGTTCGTGGAAAACAACCTGCGCCGCGCCCTGACCCAGAACGAACTGGACGTGTTCTACCAGCCCAAGCTGTGCCTGCGCAGCGGTCGCCTGCTCGGCCTGGAAGCCCTGCTACGCTGGAACCACCCGGAGCGGGGCATGATCCGCCCCGACCAGTTCATCAGCGTGGCCGAGGAAACCGGGCTGATCATCCCCATCGGCAAGTGGATCGCGCGCCAGGCCTGCCGCATGAGCCAGCTGCTGAGCACCGAGGGCATGGGCAACCTGCAGGTGGCGATCAACCTGTCGCCCAAGCAGTTCTCCGACCCGGAGCTGGTCAGCTCGATCGCCAACATCCTCAAGGAAGAAGCCCTGCCGCCACACCTGCTGGAACTGGAACTGACCGAGGGCCTGCTGCTCGAAGCCACCGAGGATACCCACCGCCAGCTCGACGAGCTCAAGCAACTGGGCCTGACCCTGGCCATGGACGACTTCGGCACCGGCTACTCCTCGCTCAGCTACCTGAAGAAATTCCCGATCGACATCATCAAGATCGACCGCAGCTTCATCCACGAGATACCGGACAACCAGGACGATATGGAAATCACCTCGGCAGTGGTGGCCATGGCTCACAACCTCAAGCTCAAGGTGGTGGCCGAAGGCATCGAGACCGCCGAACAGCTGGCGTTCCTGCGCCGCCACCGCTGCGACGTCGGCCAGGGCTACCTGTTCGACCGGCCGATCCCCGGCAGCGAGCTGATCGAAAAACTCAAGCGCTATCCGCGTGGCCCAATCGCCTGACAGCGGCGAAACACTCGGGCACACTACGGGTCTACCCCCTACACATCCTGCCTTGAAGAGGAACCGCCCATGGTCCTGCGCTCGGAGATTCTGGTGAACAAAAACGTACTGCCTGCCGCCGAACAGGCGCTGCCGGGTCGCGAGACCCCGATGACGCTGCCCGAGAAGCATTTCGTGTTCGAAGACACACCGCTGCTGGGCCCGTTCTTCGAAGACGTCGATTTCGCGATCTTCGGCCTGGGCTGCTTCTGGGGCGCCGAGCGGCGCTTCTGGCAGCGTGAAGGTGTGGTCAGCACCGTGGTCGGCTACGCCGGCGGTTTCACCCCCAACCCCACCTACGAAGAAGTCTGCTCGGGCCTGACCGGCCACACCGAAGTGGTGCTGGTGGTGTTCGACAAGGCCAAGGTCAGCTACCAGGACCTGCTGACCATGTTCTGGGAGCTGCACAACCCCACCCAGGGCATGCGCCAGGGCAACGACGTCGGCACCCAGTACCGTTCGGCCATCTACTGCACCAGCCGCGAACAGCTGGAACTGGCCGAGGCCAGCAGGCAGGCCTACCAGGCCGAGCTGAACAAGGCCGGTTTCGGCCAGATCACCACCGAGATCGCCCAGGCACCGACCGTGTACTTCGCCGAGGCCTATCACCAGCAGTACCTGGCCAAGAACCCGAATGGCTACTGCGGCATCGGCGGCACTGGCGTGTGCCTGCCACCCAGCCTGCAAGGCAACTGAGGCCACGCCATGAGCACACCGAGCATGACCCTGTTCCATGCCGCCGCCTCGCCGTTCGTGCGCAAGGTTCGCGTGCTGCTGCACGAGACCGGGCAGGCCGAGCGGGTAGCCCTGCATCCCGTCGACCTGAGCCCGATCAAGACCGATGCCGAGCTGAACCTGGGCAACCCGGCGGGCAAGATCCCGGCGTTGCGCCTGGAGGACGGCACGGTGCTGCATGACAGCCGCGTGATCGTCGAGTTTCTCGACCATCAGCATGTGGGCAACCCGCTGATCCCGCGCGAAGGCCCGGCGCGCTGGCGGCGCCTGACCCTGGCGTCGCTGGCCGATGCGATCATGGACGCGGCGGTGGTGGCGCGCTACGAGACCTTCCTGCGCCCTGAGGACAAGCGCTGGACGCCGTGGGTCGACGCCCAGCAGGACAAGATCCGGCGCGCGCTGGCGCACCTGGAAGACGAGCACCTGGCCGAACTGGCCTCGGTGTTCGACGTAGCGGCAATCGGGGTGGCCTGCGCGCTGGGCTACATCGACCTGCGCCTGCCGGACCTTGGCTGGCGCGAGCGCCAGCCGAAACTGGCAGCCTGGTATGCCGAGGTGAGTCAGCGCGAATCGATGCTAAAGACCGCCCCTTCTGTGGCCTGATCGGGCCTCATCACGGGTCAAGCTCACCCCCACAGATCTGCTGCTGCCGTTGAGGCTTGTACCGGACCTGTGGGAGCGGGCTTGACCCGCGATGAAGTCGACGCTGATCTCGGCAGCCCAGATCAATCTGATTTCCCCCACCATCACAGCCCCCAGCGTGCGTTCCTCTCTCAATCCGCTCATTTCAAGATCCCCTGCCCAACCTGATACCAGTCCAGGCGGCGTGTCAGCACCATGAACACCCCAAGCAGGCCGAACAGCAGCAACGAGCCCATCAGCAGCGCGTAGTCCTCGGCGCCCAGCAGCCCGTACAGCATCGCGTACAGCACCAGCAAGCCCGCCGCAAACCCCAGCCCGCGCGCCAGGCTGCGCAGCACGTGGCACAGGTAGAAGCCGATCAGCAGCACGCAGCCGCCCGCCGACAGCGCATACGCCAACCCGAACCCCAGGTGCTCCGACAACGACAGCAACAGCAGGTAGAAGAACGCCAGGGCCACACCCACCAGCGCGTACTGGATCGGGTGCACGCTGAGGTTCTTGAGAATCTCGAACAGGAAGAACCCGGCAAAGGTCAGCGCAATGAACAGCAACGCATACTTGATCGCCCGCTCGCTCTTGAGGTACTGGTCCACCGGGTCGACGAAGCTCACGCCGAAACTGCGCCCGTGAAAGTCGTCGCAGGCGTTGTTGACCACGCACTGGGTCAGCGCATCCTCCAGGTTGGTGGAGAAGAACGAGGTCTGCCAACGCGCGCTGAAGCCGTGGGCGTCGATCTCGCGGCTGATGGGCAGGTAGTTGCCGATGAAGCTTGGATGCGGCCAGTTCGCCGCCATGTTCACCGTGGTGCTGCGCCCTACCGGCAGCACATGCAGGCGCCCGGTGCCCTGCAGGCTAAGGTCGAAGGCGTAGTCCAGGCGGGTCTCGGCGCGGCCGTCGAGGTCGGGCAGCGTCACGTGCACACCGCCGCCCAGCCAGCCCAGCCCCGTGCCCGCGGCGAAGGCCAGCGACTGGCCATTCACGTTCAGTTCCAGGCTCTTCTCGATACCGCGGATATCGCTGATGCCCACGGCCAGAAACGCCGGGTCGAAGCGGTAATCGTCGAAGTCTTCGGTGATACCCCACTGCGCCGGCACCTTGAATTGCCCGCTGATGCGGTTGTCGGCGTGGAACAGGCGCGCCTGGTAGATGCCCCTCGAACGCAACTCGGTGTCGACCTTGGCGTCGACCTCCAGGGTTTCGGGCAGAAAGTACAGATGCCCGGCCACCGTGCTGGTCTGCTGCTGGGTGCTGCCATCCACGGTTTTCCAGGTGCGCTGGATCTTGCGGTACGGCACCACCAGCAGCGGCCCGCTGATCTGCTGGCTGTAGCTGGAGCTCTGGGCGATGTCCTCGACCACACTGTCGCGCTGCTGCTGGCGGTCCTGGATCAGGCCGCCGATCATCAGCAGGGGTATCAGCAGCAACACGATCAGAAAGGCGATGGCGCCCAGTTTGATGCTCAGGGTTCGGTTCATGGGCAATGGCTCCGGTTTCGATGGAGCCAGTCTGCCCGCCGTGCATGGAGCGGGTTGGGCGCTTGTGTGGAGTTATGTGGAGAGTGCGTGGAGCTCAGCCCAGCCGCTCGTTGGGCAGCCACAGGCGTACCCGCACGCCGTCCTCGACGTTGGCCACCTCCAGCGAGCCGCCATGCAGCTGCATCACTTCCTCGACGAAGTTCAGCCCAAGGCCTGTGCTCTTGCGCCCCGTGCCCGGGCGCGGCAGCGAGTAGAAGCGCTCGCTGAGCCGGCCCAGGGCATAGTCCGGTATCGCCGCCCCCTGGTTGTACAGGCTCAGCGCCAGCCGTGGGCCCCGTGTCTCCAGGTCGACCACCAGCAGGCCGCCCGGCGGGGTGAAGTCCAAGGCGTTCTCCAGCAGGTTGCCGATGGCCTGGCGCAGCAGAAACGGCTCGCACAGCAGCCGCACGCTGGCCGGTACCCGCTGGCGCACCTGCAGGCCGGCGCTTTCGATGCGCGCGCTCTGGGCCAGCAGCACCTCGTCCACCAGCGCCGCCAGCGGCACCTGCTGCTGGTCTTCCAGGCCCTGGCGCTGCTCGACCTGGGCCAGGTCCAGCAGCCGCTCGATCAACTGCTGCATGCGCGCGCTCTCGCTTTCGATATTGCTGGCAAAGCGTTGGCGCTGCTCGTCGCTCATCGGCCCCTGCAGCAGCTCGCTGGCCCCGCGAATCGCCGCCAGCGGGCTTTTCAGCTCGTGGGTCAGGGTATGCACGTAGCGCTCCACATACGCCCTGCCCTCCAGCTGCGTGCGCATGCGCTCCACCGCACCGGCCAGTTGCGCCAGCTCGCCGCCGCGGTAATGCGGCAAGGCCACGCGTTCACCCTCGCTGACCGCCTGCGCATAGCGCGTCAGCCGACGTAGCGAGCGCGCCAGCCACCACGACAGCCCGGCGCCCACCAGCAGGCCCAGCACGATCAGGCCAAGGCCCAGGTTGAACAGGCGCCGCTCGGAGCGATCGATGTACGGCTGCAACGACTTGTTCGGCTTGGCCACGGTGACCACGCCGATGATCTTGCCGGCATCGATGATCGGCGCCGCCACGTGCATCACCGACGACTCCGGGTCGTCCGGATCGCTGCGGGTGGAGCGGGCGCCATACTCGCCGCGCAGGGTCAGGTACACGTCGTTCCAGCGCGAATAGTCCTGGCCCAGGGCTTCGCCGCTGGAGTCGAGCAACACCTTGCCGTTGGCGTCGGTGACGTAGATGCGGTGGTTGACCTCGTTCTTGGCCAGGCCCCAGATATCGGCCCTGGGCTGGCGCTTGCCGTAAGCCTTGAGCAGCTCGGGCAGCCGGCCCTGGCCGAGGGTGCCGGCCTTGACCTCGTCGCGCAGAATCTCGGCCAGCAGGTTGGCGGTGTCCACCAGGGTTTCCTCGGTGGACTGGCGCACACCCGGGCGCACCTGTTCGCGCACGGTGTTGAGGATGAAGTAGCCGGTCAGCCCGACGAACAGGAAGTACACCAGGAAGATGCGGATGCCCAGGCGCATCAGCTGTGCCCGGGGCTGTAGCTGTAGCCCAGGCCGCGGTGGGTCTGGATAGGTTCGGCGTCGGCCTGCACGGTGCGCAGCTTGGCGCGCAGGCTCTTGATGTGGCTGTCGACGTTGCGCTCGTAGCCGGCCTCTGCCGGCACGCCGGTGGCATCCAGCAGTTGCTCGCGGCTGAACACCCGTTCGGGTTGTTCGAGCAGGCATTGCAGCAGGCGAAATTCGTGCCGGGTGAGGTTGAGCGATTGACCGCGATAGCTGATCTGCAGGCGCTGGGAGTCGATGCTGAAGGGCGTTTCGGGGGCCTCGGGTTCGCTGCGCGGGGTCATGCGCTTGAGGATGGCGCGTCCCCGCGCCGCCACTTCACGCGGGCTGAAGGGTTTGACCACATAGTCGTCGGCACCGATCTCCAGGCCCACCACGCGGTCGATCTCCCCATCGCGGGCGCTGAGGAACATCACCGGCACCTCGCTGAAGCGGCGCAACTGGCGGCAGGTTTCGAAGCCGTTGATATCCGGCAGGCCGATATCGAGAATGATCAGGTCAGCCGGGCGCTGACGCTGCTGTTCCAGCGCGGCGCTACCCAGGGTCACCCATTCGGTGCTGTGACCGTCGCCTTGCAGGGCAAAGATCAGGGTGTCGGCGATGGCCGCTTCGTCTTCGACAATCAGTATGTGGGGCATGGGCGGTGCAGGCCTGGCAGGTTTGGGTGCACTTGTAGGGGATTATCCCTCGACTGACAAGGCCCTGTCGCGGCTCAAGCCCGCTCCCACGGGAGAACGACGGCCCTTGTGGGAGCGGGCTTGAGCCGCGATGGATTCAACTCAGCATTCAGGCTTGCCCGCCGTGAACCGGCGCGCCGGGTTCACCGCCGCGCCGAACTCGCGCAGCGCCTTGGCCCCGATCAGCAGCGGGTAGTTGAAGCTGCTGCGGTCGGTCAGGTTGACCTCCACCGTGCGCTTGACGTCGCCCAGGCACAACTCCAGCTCCACCACCGGACGCTTGGCCGGGTCGGGTGCTTCGCCGTCCTCGTCTTCATCGGCGCGGCTCTTGATCTTGCTGATGCGCGCCACCTTGTGTTCATACACCTTGCCGTCGGCATCCTTGGTCGCCAGGCGGAACCGCACCCAGTCCTCACCATCGCGCTTGAAGCGCTCGATGTCCTTGGCCGACAGCGACGCGGTCAGCGCGCCGGTGTCCATCTTGGCCTTGAACGTCTGGTCGAGGTCCGCCACGCCAATGTATTCATAACGGCCATACAGGGTCGGCTCGGCGGCCATCACCGGCAAGGCCAGCAGGGAAAGCAGTGCAAGTACGGATTTCACCGGGTCAGCTTCCTTGAGAAAAGTCTGTGTTTAGACTGCCGCAGCAGCATAGGTTCGTCGCCACAGGGTATTCAACACAATGTGAAACATTTGTCCGCGCCGTGGGCTGCCCAGAATTTGGCCTGAACCGAATCCCTGCTTATCATGGCCGACCGCCTAACCGAAAATCAGAGTTTTCTTATGCGCCGCCTGCTTACCGGCAGTCTTGTGACCCTGCTGCTCTTGCTCAACACCCTGGTGCTGATCGGCCCGTTGCTGGTCTTCGCCCTGCTCAAGCTGGTACTGCCCGGCCGCTACCGCGACTACGCCTCGTGGGCGGTGATGTGGATCGCCGAGACCTGGGCCGAGATCGACAAGCTGATCTTCGCCCTGTGCATCCCCACCCGCTGGGACGTGCGCGGCGCCGCCGACCTGCGCCTGGACACCTCCTACCTGATGGTCAGCAACCACCAGAGCTGGGTGGATATTCCCGCGCTGATCCAGGTGTTCAACCGGCGCATTCCGTTCTTCAAGTTCTTCCTGAAAAAGGAACTGATCTGGGTGCCGTTCCTGGGCCTTGCCTGGTGGGCGCTGGACTACCCGTTCATGAAGCGCTACAGCAAGGCCTTCCTCGAACGCCACCCGCACCTCAAGGGCCAGGACCTGGAGATCACCAAGGCCGCCTGCGAGCTGTTCAAGCGCCAGCCGGTGACCGTGGTCAACTACCTCGAAGGTACCCGCTTCACCCCGGCCAAGCGCGATGCCCAGGGCTCGCCGTTCCGCCACCTGCTCAAGCCCAAGGCCGGCGGCGTGGCGTTCGTGCTCGCCGCGCTGGGCGAACAGCTCGACGCCCTGCTCGACGTGACCCTGGTGTACCCCGGCGACACCGCGCCGGGGTTCTGGGACCTGGTCAGCGGTGCAGTGCCGCGGGTGATCGTGGACATCCAGGTACGCGCACTGGACCCGGCCCTGTGGCGCGGCGACTACGAGAACGACCCGCAATTCCGGCACAGCGTACAGGACTGGGTCAACCAGCTGTGGCACGACAAGGACGCGCGCATCGAGCAACTGCGCCAGGAGCTGCGCCGCTAGCCGATGATCGCGTGGGGCACGAAGCGGCTGCTGTCCTTGGTGATCAGCGAGTTGTCCTCGCGAATGCCGATGCCTGCCGGCTGATCGCCAACCACCCAGCTGCCGATCACCGTGTGGCTGCCGGCAAACCGTGGCAAGGCATGAAACTGCTGGATCACGTGGGGGCCGCCGCCATACGGCCCCTCCTCCTTCACCCGCTGCCCGTCAGGGGTATGAATCTCCACATTCGCCCCCTCCCGCGAGAAGAACGGCTTGCGCACCCACCCCGGCGCCAGCGGCCGTTCGGGCGTGGCGTCGATGAATGCGGGCAGCAGGTTCGGGTGCCCTTCGTGCTGCTCCCACAGCAGCGCCAGCATGCCCTTGTTCGACAGCAGCGCCTTCCAGGGCGGCTCGACGAACAGCGTGCCGCTGCCGGCAATCGCCGGGCCGTAGCGGTCGTGGAACATGTCTTCCCACGGGTAGAGCTTGAACAGGCTGGGGATCGGCGCCCCACTGCGGTCGATGAAACGCCCGGCCGGGTTCAGGCCGATGTCTTCCACATCGATCAGGCGTGTATCGAGCCCGGCAGCGGTGGCAATGTCGCACAGGTACTGCACCGTGCCACGATCCTCCAGCGAGTCCCTGACCGAGGCAAAGTAGAACGGCGTGGCAAAGGTGTTGGCGCCGAACACCTGGCCGAGCTTCTCTTCAAGGCTGTTGAACTGGTCGGCATCGGCCGGCAGTACACCGCGCTGCATCTGCTGCTCAAGCCACAGGTACTGGAAGAAGCCGGCCTCGTACAGCGAGGTGGGTGTGTCGTAGTTGGCTTCCAGCAGCTTGGCCGGGCCATGGCCGTCGTAGCTCAGGTCCATGCGCCCGTAGAAATGCGGGTGCCCGTCGCGCCATGAGCGGCGGATCAGGTCGCGGTAGTCACGCGGGATGGCCAGGCGGTCGAGCAGCTCTTCGCTATCCACTGCCCGCGCCACCAGGTCCATGCACAGCTCGTGCAACTGGCGGGTGGGTTCTTCGAGGTCGTCCTCGATCTGGCGCAGGGTGAACTGGTAGCACGCCGACTCGTCCCAGTACGGCTCGTCGCCGAAGGTGTGGAACCTGAAGCCGTAATGTTCGGCGGTGGCTTTCCAGTCCGCGCGCGGGGTGCAGGCAATACGTTTCATCGCCCGCCCTCAGGAACCGAAACCGAAGCCGCCACGGCCTGGTACATGGGCCGCGAAGCCGGGGTGGCTGCCCACCGTCCAGGGCCGTGCCGAGGCCATGAAGCGCGCCGGCAGCACCGACGCATGGGCATCGGCACCAGCCCCGCCGTTGAAACGGCTGGACGGCGCGTGGTCCTCGACCAGCCCGGCATACTGGTTGCCGCTGTTGACCTGGTCGGTCAGCGAGCTGGCCCTGAACCCTTCGCGCCCTTCACGCTCGTGGTAGATCGCCTCCGACAGGTAGCGCGGCTCGACATTGACGTAGTCGTAGCGGCCACCGCCGCCGCCATACACGGCCGACGAGGTGGTGCTGGAGGTCTGGTTCAGCCCGTCGTCATACACCTGGCGCTCGGTGGTCAGGGCGAAGCCTTGCATGCGCGGCATGTGAAAGCTCGCGCCCTGACCTGGCTCGCACTGCTCGAAGCTGGCCAGGCAGTCTTCCAGGCGGGTGAAGCGTGGGGCGTTGGCGTCGTGGTGCTGGCGGGCGACGTTCCAGGCGCTGTCGCACACCGAACGGCTTACTCCGGCCAGGGCGCAGCTGTCGACGTCCTGGTAACGCTTGACCTCGCTGACCACGCGGGTGGCGCTGCGATCACTGTCACAGGCGGCCAGCGCCAGCGGCAGGCTGCCCAGGGCAATCAGCCGAATGCTCGTGCTGCGTTTCATGGCTGTGCTCCGCTGTCAGGCCGCTGGGGTCATGCACGCGGCATTGAGCATGCCGATGCCGATGGCCACGGCGGCCAGCAGGATGGCGGCCGCGTTTTCCTGACGGCGGATACGCTCGTCCATGCCCTTGACCACCACGCTGACCACCACGAACGCGAGCAACTGCACGGCGCCGGCGATCACCGACCACAGCAGGAAGTCGAGCAGCGAGATCGAATGGGAGATGGCCCCGGACACGGGGATGGCGAAACCCAGCAGCGCACCGCCCAGGGCGATGGCGGCAGCGCTGTTGCCTTCGCGGATCAGGGCAAATTCGTTGTAGGGGGTCAGGCGGGTATAGATGAACGCATAGAGTGCGAACAGCACGGCGGCGCCGGCCATGTAGAACAGAAAACCCAGCACGGCATCGGCCGGCAGGGACATCTTCAGGGCATCCATGAACATCGGGTCGCACTTCCTTGCTTGAACGGGGCGGGACATATACCACACCGCCCCGCCTCGGCAAACCGCCGGCTTACACCGAAGGCACGGCGGCCGGGGTGCCCCAGATGCCGCCCAGGCTCTGCAGCAGCGAACCGGCCACGCCCTGCTGGCCCAGGTACTGCAGGATCAGCGGGGCGAACTGGGCGATCATGCCGGTGTTCATGCCCAGGGCGCCGAAGGCGTTGTTCAGGTCGTCGGTGTCCTTGACGTTGCCCAGTGCGTTGCTCAGGGCCGAGGAATTGCCGCTCTTGCCGAGCAGCTCGCCCAGGCCGCTGAGGCCGCCCAGGGCATTGTCGCCGGACAGCAGGTCAAGGCCGGGCACGGCCTTGCTCAGTTGCGAGTAGTCGCTGCTGCTGAGCTGATGCCTGGCCAGGCCCAGCAGCGCGCCGGTGCCGCCAATGGCCTGTTCGGGGGTGATATCGAGTTGGTCGCCCAGGGTATTGAGCAGGTTGGCCGAGGGGGCCGGGGCTTGAACGGCAGCGTCCTGCTGTTTGTTACCTTGCATGGCAGATACGGCGTTGGCGGCATCGTTGAGATTGAAGGCCAGGGCCGAGGTGGTGGCGAGTGCCAGCAGGGAGAGCAGTGCGAAACGTTTCATGGGGCGGACCTCGTAGGAAAGCGAGGTTTCGACCCGTATCTGCGGCGAATGTTCCGCCGTCATCGCCTGTAGGAGCCGGCCTTGCCGGCGAAAGCAGCACCGCGATATCAGGGGTACGCGGTGGCCGCTTTCGCCAGCAAGGCTGGCTCCTGCAACAGAATGGCAACCCGCCCTACGGCAAGGCGTACGCAATCACGTAATCACCCCGATCCGGCGACTGACGCGCACCGCCAGCACTGATCAGGATGTATTGCTTGCCGGTCTTGGGCGACACGTAGGTCATCGGCCCCGACTGGCTGCCCACCGGCAGACGCGCCTTCCAGATCTCGTTGCCGTTGCCCGAGTCGAACGCACGCAGGTAGAAGTCCTGGGTGCCGGCAAAGAACAGCAGGCCCGACTGGGTCGACAGCGAAGCGCCCAGGGTCGGCATGCCGATCGGGATCGGCAGGTGCATGCGGATGCCCAGCGGCCCGGTGTCCTGCACGGTACCGACCGGCACCTGCCACATCAGTTTCCTGGTCTTCAGGTCGATGGCCGACATGGTGCCGAACGGCGGCTTCTGGCACGGAATACCGGCCGCGGACAGGAAGCGCTGGCGCATCGCGCCATACGGCGTACCGTCCTGCGGCACCACACCCATCTCGATGCCGCTGGCACCCTTGGGAATGTCTGCACGCGGGATCATGTAGTTGGCCAGGCCCAGACGCATGTCGTTGACGAACATGTAGTTGCTGGTCGGGTCGACCGACACGCTACCCCAGTTCATGCCACCCAGCGACCCGGGGAACTGCAACGCCGGGTCCAGCCCTGGCGGGGTGTACACACCCTCGTGGCGCATGCCCTTGAACGAGATGCGGCACAGCAGTTGGTCGAACGGGGTCGCGCCCCACATGTCCGACTCTTTCAGGGTCTGGTTGCCGATCGACGGCATCTCTACCGAGAACGGCTGGGTCGGCGAATAACGCTCGCCCGGCACGTTGCCCTGGGGCACCGGCTTCTCTTCGACCTTGGCAATCGGCACGCCGGTTTCACGGTTGATCACGAAGATCTCGCCCTGCTTGGTCACCTGGGCCAGCGCCGGTTGCACGCCACCCTTGTCATCCGGGATGTCGTACAGCAGCGGCTGGGCCGGCAGGTCGAAGTCCCACAGGTCGTGGTGGGTGGTCTGGAAGTGCCAGCGCACCTGGCCGTTCTTCACGTCCAGCGCCACGATCGAGGAGCTGTACTTGTCGTCCAGTTCGGTACGGGTGCCGGCGAAGAAGTCCGGGGTGGCGTTGCCGGTCGGCAGGTACACCAGGCCCAGCTTGGCGTCATAGGACATCGCCGACCACACGTTGGGCGTGCCACGGGTGTAGGTCTGGCCTTCGGGCGGACGCTTGGTGATGCTCGGGTTGCCCGGGTCCCAGGCCCAGGCCAGCTCGCCGGTACGCACCTCATAGGCACGCACCACGCCCGGCGGTTCGCCGGTGGAGAAGTTGTCGGCCACGCGGCCACCGACGATCACCACATCGCCGGCCACCAGCGGGGTGGAGGTCTGCTGGTAATAGCCCGGTTTGATCTCGCCCATGTCGACGCTCAGGTCGACCACGCCGTTATCGCCAAAGTCGGCACATGCTTCGCCGTTTTCAGCGTTGATCGCGATCAGGCGGGCATCGCCGGTGGGCAGGAACAGGCGCTTGGCGCAGGCCTGCGGGCCGGAGTCGGCGGCCAGCGGGGTTTCGGAGTAGCCCAGGCCACGGCAACGCTGCCAGTTCGGCGCGCTGCCCTTGGGGTCGAACATCCAGCGCTGCTTGCCGGTGTCCACGTCCAGGGCGAAGACCTTGCCGTAGGCGGTGCAGGAATACAGGGTGTCGCCGATCTGCAGCGGCGTGTTCTGGTCTTCGGCACCGGCGCCGGTGCTTTGCGGCACGTCACCGGTATGGAAGGTCCAGGCCACCTGCAGCTTGTCGACGTTGCCCTTGTTGATCTGGTCCAGCGCGGCAAAGCGGTTGCCGGCGGTGGTGTTGCCCCAGTGCGCCCAGTCCTTCTGCTCGGTGCCCGGCTTGACCGGCTGCACCGCAGGCTCGCTGCTGGCGGTGACCACGTGGGTGGGCACGAACATGTAGCCCAGGGTGGCGACCACGCCAACGGCCAGCACACCGGCCACCGCGAACGCGCCACGCCCGGCCGCACGACCGTCGGCGCGTTGCAGGCTCGGGAACACCAGCGCGATGACCAGGCCGATCACGGCAAAGGTCAGTACCCGCGAGACCAGCGGCCAGAAGTCCAGGCCGGCATCCCACACCGCCCAGATCGCGGTGAGTACCAGGGCCACCGCGTACAGCCAGGCGCCCGACGGCTTGCGCCGCGCGATCAGCACACCGCTGACCAGCATCGCCAGGCCCATCAGAAGGAAGTACCAGCTACCACCGAGGCTGCTCAGGTACGCACCGCCCCCTGCCAGCACCAGGCCGATCAGGGCGATCAGGATGCCCAGACCTCCCAGCAGCCACTTTGCGGTGCCCGGAGCACCTGCCTGTTCGTTCATGTGATTACCGTCCTAAACGTAGTGAAAAACCACCGTCAACAGTTGGCCGACCCAATCCCGAGCATAGTCGGCGCATTTAGGTAGCTTGCTTGTTAACCAGTTAGTACGTTTAAGGGTAACAAAAAATTGCGGGCTACTGCGACAATTTGTCTGTCAGCCCGGCTTCAGGGGCCTGAAACCGGGTAGACATTGGTCTTACGCTGCGCTGAACAGCGTGTGCGGGTCGATCACGAATTTCTTCGGCACGCCGGCATCGAACTCGCCGTAGCCCTCGGGCGCCTGATCCAGGCTGATGACCTGCACGCCGACCACCTCGGCGATGTTGATGCGGTCCCACATGATGGCCTGCATCAGGGCGCGGTTGTACTTCATCACCGGGGTCTGCCCGGTGTGGAAGCTGTGGGACTTGGCCCAGCCCAGGCCGAAACGGATGCTCAGGCTGCCCATCTTGGCTGCGGCATCCACCGCGCCCGGGTCTTCGGTCACGTACAGGCCGGGGATGCCGATCTTGCCGGCGACCCGCACCACCCCCATCAGCGAGTTGAGCACCGTGGCCGGCGCTTCGTGCTGGGCCCCGGCATGCCCGTGGCCACGGGCTTCGAAGCCCACCGCATCGACCGCGCAGTCCACCTCCGGCTCGCCCAGCAGGTTGGCGATCTGTTCGTGCAGCGGGGTGTCCTGGGACAGGTCGGCGACCTCGAAGCCCTGGGCCTTGGCATGGGCCAGACGTACCGGGTTCACATCACCGATGATCACCACCGCCGCACCCAGCAGCCGCGCCGAGGCGGCAGCGGCCAGGCCGACCGGGCCGGCACCGGCCACGTACACCGTGCTGCCGGGGCCGACACCTGCGGTGACCGCACCGTGGTAGCCGGTGGGCAGGATGTCGGAGAGGCAGGTCAGGTCGCGGATCTTCTCCATGGCCTTGTCGCGGTCGGGCAGCTTGAGCAGGTTGAAGTCGGCGTAGGGCACCAGCACATACTCGGCCTGCCCGCCGGTCCAGTCGCCCATGTCGACATAGCCGTAGGCGCCGCCGGCGCGGGCCGGGTTGACGCTCAGGCACACGCCGGTGTGTTGTTCCTTGCACGAGCGGCAGCGCCCGCAGGCCACGTTGAACGGCACCGAGACCAGGTCGCCCAGTTGCAGGTTCTCGACGTCACGGCCTTTCTCGATGACCTCGCCGGTGATTTCGTGCCCCAGCACCAGGCCGGTCTGGGCGGTGGTACGACCGCGCACCATGTGCTGGTCGGAGCCGCAGATATTGGTGGAGACCACCCGCAGGATCACGCCGTGTTCGATCTTGCGCCCACGTGGGTCCTGCATTTTGGGATAGGGGATTGTCTGCACCTCGACCTTGCCTGCGCCCAGGTACACCACACCACGATTGCCAGACATGCTTTCACCTCGCTCGATTGTTGTTATGTCGCGCTGAATGTTCTGTCCGTCTTTCGGGCCTCATCGCGGGTCAAGCCCGCTCCCACAGTCCCTGTGGGTGCGGGCTTGACCCGCGATACGCCCGCTACAGCACCACCGTGCGATTGGCGTTCAAAAACACCCGCCGCTCGATGTGATACCCCACCGCCCGTGCCAACGTCAGGCATTCGATATCGCGCCCGCGGGCGATCAGGTCTTCAGGGTAGTGGCTGTGATCCACGGCTTCCACGCCCTGGGCAATGATCGGGCCCTCGTCCAGGTCGTTGTTGATGTAATGCGCCGTGGCCCCCACCAGCTTCACGCCCTTGTTGTAGGCCTGGTGATACGGCTTGGCGCCCTTGAACCCCGGCAGCAGCGAGTGATGGATGTTGATCGCCCAGCCATCCAGGCGTCGGCACAGCTCCGGCGACAGCACCTGCATGTAGCGCGCGAGGATCACCAGCTCGGCGCCGGACGCCTCGATCACCTGCAGCACCTTGCGCTCCTGCGCCGGCTTGTCCTGCGGGTCGAGGGCAAAGTGGTAATAGGGGATGCGGTGCCAGTGCGCCAGCGGCTCCAGGTCCGGGTGGTTGGAAATCACCGCCACCACGTCCATCGCCAACTGGCCGATGCGCTGGCGGTACAGCAGGTCGTTGAGGCAATGATCGGCCTTGGACACCATGATCACCACCTTGGGCCGGTGCCTGGGCGCAGTCAGCTCGAAGGTCATGCCGAACGCTTCGCCACGGGCGGCCAGGCCTGCGCGAAAGGCCTGCTCGTCGAATGCCTCGGGCTGGCGAAACTCCACCCGTATGAAGAACCGCGCCGACAGCCGGTCATCGAACGAATGATGCTCGGTGACGTAGCACTGCTGCTCGTACAGGTAGCGCGTCACCGCGTCCACCGTACCCAGCAGGCTGGGGCAGTCGGCGGTAAGGATCCAGGTGTCCGGCGCACGGCTCATGAGGCGATGCTCAGGCCATGTTCGGCGCAGGCATCCTGCAGCCACAGCCACCAGTAGTCGCTGAAGCTGCGCCGGATCAGCAGCTCCCAGGTGTCCTCGCCGGTGCGCCGGATCACCAGCTGCGACTTGGCGAACACCGTGCCCACCGCCTTGCCCACCGGGAAGTTGTTGGGGTGCACGTCGTAGCTGGTGGACTTCATCAGCACCTCGCGCACCCTGGGCCCGCTCAGTTCGAGCAGGGTCTGTCCGCCGCTGACGTTGACCACCTGGATGTGTTGCCCGTCGAGGGCTTCGCGCAGCTTCTGCTCGGCGGCCAGCTCCTCGCCACCGGGCACGATCAGCAGCCACTCGTCGGGGCCCATCCACTGCAGCGAGGTCTCGCCGCTGGCGACCACGGTGAGTGCGACCGGCAGTTCCAGGCCCAGCGCCTGTTGCACGCCGCTGACGAAAGCCGGGTCGTGAGCGTTGCCGCGCAGGGTCAGGTGGCCGAGGAACTTCTTCTCGCGCAGGGTCACGCCGGGGTTCTTGCGGCCCTTGCCGACCAGGCTGGGCAGGTCGGCGTGATGCAGGGGTGATTCGGCCCTGGCGTCAGTCTCGGGGCGTTGCGGGTAGACGTTGATTGCGCTCATTACATACCTGCCTTGAATTCAGTAGTGCGGTGATCTCTGAGTAGGAGCCGGCCTTGCCGGCGAAGCCCGCGACCCGGTTGCAACCCGGTGCGCGGTGGTCGCTTCGCCAGCAAGGCTGCTCCTGCAACCATCAGATGTTCTGCCGCTCACCCTTCGGATCAAAGAACACCGAGGCGCAGATCTCGGCCTCGATCACGCTGCCATCGGCCTGCGGCGAAAACACCCGCTCGCCCATGCGTTTGAGCCCGCCCTTGACCACCCCCATGGCAAACGAATAGCCCAGCGAGTTGCTCGCGTAGCTCGAGGTCACGTGCCCCACCATGTCCATCGGAATCGGCTGTTTGGGGTCCAGCACCAGCTGCGCGCCCTCGGGCAACCACTGGTTCGGGTCCACCGGCTTGAGCCCCACCAGCTGCTTGCGGTTCTCGCGCACGCAGTCTTCCCGGTTCATGCCGCGCCAGCCGATCCACGAGAACGGCTTGGTGCGCCCCACGCACCAACCCATGTTCAGGTCGTCCGGGGTCATCGAGCCGTCGGTGTCCTGGCCGACAATGATGAAACCCTTCTCGGCGCGCAGCACGTGCATGGTCTCGGTGCCATAGGGGGTGAGGTTGTACGGCTTGCCGGCGGCGACGATCTGCTCCAGCACGCCCATCGCGTAATTGGCCTGCACGTTCACTTCATACGACAGCTCGCCGGTGAACGAGATTCGGAACACCCGCGCCGGCACCCCGCCCACCAGGCCCTCCTTCCAGCTCATGAACGGGAAGGCGTCCCTGTCCAGGTCGATGTCGGTCACTTCAGCCAGCAGCTTGCGGCTGTTGGGCCCCGACAGGGTCAGCGTGGCCCAGTGGTCGGTGACGGAGGTGAAGTACACCTTCAACTCTGGCCATTCGGTCTGCTGGTAGATCTCCAGCCATTGCAGCACCCGCGCCGCGCCGCCGGTGGTGGTGGTCATCAGGAAGTGGTTGTCGCCCAGGCACGCGGTCACGCCATCGTCGAAAACCATGCCGTCTTCCTTGCACATCAGGCCGTATCGCGCCTTGCCCACGTCGAGCTTGGTCCAGGCGTTGGTGTAGATGCGGTTGAGGAACTCACGGGCGTCCGGGCCCTGGATGTCGATCTTGCCCAGGGTCGAGGCATCCAGCAGGCCGACGCTGTCGCGCACCGCCTTGCATTCACGGGCCACCGCCGCCTGCAGGTCTTCGCCGCCGCGGGGGAAATACCACGGGCGCTTCCACTGGCCGACGTCCTCGAACTCGGCGCCGTTCTTCACATGCCAGGCATGCAGCGCGGTGAAGCGCACCGGCTCGAACAGGTGGCCGCAATGGCGCCCGGCCACCGCGCCGAAGGTCACCGGCGTGTAGTTGGGGCGAAACATGGTGGTGCCCATCTGCGCAATGCCGATGCCCAGCGAGCGTGCGGCGATCGCCAGCCCGTTGATGTTGCCCAGCTTGCCCTGGTCGGTGCCGAACCCCAGCGCGGTGTAGCGCTTGACGTGCTCCACCGACTCGAAGCCTTCGCGGGTGGCCAGTTCGATGGCGGCCGCAGTCACATCGTTCTGCTGGTCGACGAACTGCTTGGGTGCCCGCGCAGTGTTGCGGTCATGGGGCACCTGGAACAGCGCCACGGTGGGCTCCTCCGGACGCACCAGCACCTTGGGCAGGACGCCCTCCACTGCCTTGAAGCCGGCCTCGGTGGCCGCACGCACGCCGCCTTCGAAACCGTCGGCCAGCGCATCGCCCAGGGCGAACACGCCATTGACGCCACCCACGCACACGCGCTTCTGCGGCGCTTCGCCGGGCACGAAGCCGAGAATGTCGTCGCGCCACAGCGGCTTGCCGCCCAGGTGCGAAGCCAGGTGCACCACCGGGCTGTAGCCGCCCGACGTCGCCACCAGGTCGCAGTCCAGCCATTCGCCGGGGCTGGTGACCTGGTGTGCGGCCACGTCGATCGCCGCCACCCGCGCTGCCGTCACATGCTTGCTGCCGCGCGCCTCGATCACCGCGCTGGAGGTGAGGATGCGAATGCCCTTGGCACGTGCCTCCTCCACCAGCGAGCCACGGGGGTTGTGCCGCGCATCGGCGACCGCGACCACCTTGAGCCCGGCGTCGTGCCAGTCCAGCGCCACGCGATAGGCGTGATCGTTAGTGGTCGACAGCACCAGCTTGCGCCCCGGCGCCACGCCATAACGGCGCACGTAGGTAGATACCGCGCCGGCGAGCATGTTGCCCGGCACATCGTTGTTGCCGTACACCAGCGGCCGCTCGTGGGCACCGGTGGCCAGCACCACACGCCCGGCGCGCACACGGTGCATGCGCTGGCGCACCTGGCCGATGGGTGCGCGGTCGCCCAGGTGATCGGTGAGGCGCTGGTGGATCGTGAGGAAGTTGTGGTCGTGGTAGCCGTTGACCGTGGCCCGCGCCAGCAAGGTGACCTCGGGCATGCCCTGCAGCTCGTCGATCACCTTGGCCACCCACTCGGCGGCGGGCTGGCCGTCGAGGGTCTCGCGGGTATCGAGCAGGCTGCCGCCGAACTCCTCCTGCTCGTCGGCCAGGATCACCCGCGCCCCGCTGCGCCCGGCCGCCAGTGCCGCAGCCAGCCCGGCGGGGCCTGCGCCCACCACCAGCACATCGCAGTGGTGGTTCATGTAGTCGTAGCTGTCCGGGTCGTTTTCCAGCGGCGAACGGCCCAGGCCCGCGGCCTTGCGGATGTACTTCTCGTAGGTCATCCAGAACGACTGCGGGTACATGAACGTCTTGTAGTAGAACCCCGGCGGCATCAGCTTGCCGCCGACCTTGCCGAGGATGCCCATCACGTCGGTGTTCACGCTGGGCCAGCCGTTGGTGCTGGTGGCCACCAGGCCGGCGTACAGCGCCTGCTGGGTAGCGCGCACGTTGGGTACCTGGGTGGCCTCGCTGGCACCGATCTGCAGGATCGCGTTGGGCTCTTCGCTGCCGGCGGCGATGATGCCGCGTGGGCGCGAGTACTTGAAGCTGCGCCCCACGATGTCGACGCCATTGGCCAGCAGCGCGGCGGCCAGGGTGTCGCCCTGGTAGCCCTGGTAGCGCTGGCCGTTGAAGGTGAAGTCGAGGACCTGGCTGCGGTCGATACGACCGCCGTTGGGCAGACGATAGCGCTGGCTCATACCTTTTCTCCCTGGCCGGTGACAGCCAGCTGCGGGACGTTTTCCTGGGCGCGCGCCTGGGGCCTGGCACCAATCGGATAGGTTTCGAGAATCTCGTAGGTCACGGTGTCGCGGGTGGCGTTGAAGTACTGGCGGCAGCCCGCGGCATGGATCCACAGCTCGTGGTGCAGGCCGCGCGGGTTGTCACGAAAGAACAGGTAGTCGCCCCACTGCTCGTCGGTGCAGGCACTCGGGTCCAGCGGGCGCGGAATGTGGGCCTGGCCGGCGGCATGGAATTCTTCCTCGGAGCGCAGTTCGCCGCAGTGGGGACAGAAGATGTGCAACATGGAGTGTCTCCTGTTAGTGGGCGACAGCGGCAGCGCCGTGCTCGTCGATCAGGGCGCCGTTATGGAAACGGTCGATGGAAAACGGCTTGGCCAGTGCATGCATCTCGCCGGTGGCCAGGCTTGCGGCGAACACGTGGCCCGAGCCCGGCGTGGCCTTGAAACCGCCAGTGCCCCAGCCGCAGTTGAAGAACATGTTAGCCACCGGGGTCTTGGAGATGATCGGGCAGGCGTCCGGGGTGGTGTCGACGATGCCGCCCCACTGGCGGTTCATGCGCACCCGCGACAGGATCGGGAACATCTCGACGATGGCCTGCAGGGTATGTTCGATCACCGGGTACGAACCGCGCTGGCCGTAACCCACCCAGCCGTCGATGCCGGCGCCGATCACCAGGTCGCCCTTGTCCGACTGGCTGATGTAGCCGTGCACCGCGTTGGACATGATCACGCTGTCGATGATCGGCTTGAGCGGCTCGGACACCAGTGCCTGCAGCGGGTGCGACTCGATGGGCAGGCGAAAGCCGGCCAGCCTGGCCATGTGCCCGGAGTTGCCGGCGGTGACCACGCCCACGCGCCGCGCACCGATGAAGCCCTTGTTGGTCTCGACGCCGACCACCGCGCCGTTTTCCTTGCGAAAGCCGATCACCTCGGTCTGCTGGATCAGGTCCACGCCCAGGGCATCGGCGGCACGCGCATAGCCCCAGGCCACGGCATCGTGACGCGCCACGCCGCCGCGGCGCTGCACGGTGGCGCCGAGAACCGGATAACGGGTGTTCCTGGAGCAGTCCAAGTGCGGGATCTCGTCGGCCACCTGCTTGCTGTTCAGCAGTTCGCCGTCCACGCCGTTGAGCCGGTTGGCGCTGACCCGGCGCTCGGAGTCGCGCATGTCCTGCAGGGTGTGGCACAGGTTGTAGACCCCGCGCTGGGAGAACATGACGTTGTAGTTGATGTCCTGGGCCAACCCCTCCCAGAGCTTCATCGCGTGCTCATAGAGGTGCGCCGACTCGTCCCACAGGTAGTTGGAGCGCACGATGGTGGTGTTGCGCGCGGTGTTGCCGCCGCCCAGCCAGCCCTTCTCGACCACCGCCACATTGGTGATGCCGTGCACCTTGGCCAGGTAGTAGGCGGTGGCCAGGCCGTGCCCGCCGCCGCCGACGATGACCACGTCGTAGACCTTCTTCGGGGTGGGCGTGCGCCACATGCGCTGCCAGTTCTCGTGGTGGCTGAGCGAGTGCTTGAAAAGGCCGAAGCCCGAATAGCGTTGCATGGTCTGTTACTCCACTCAGCGGTAAACCGGAAAATCCGCACACAGTGCCGACACGCTCCTGGCCACGTCGGCCTCGACATCGGCATCGCCCAGGTGGTCGAGGATGTCGCAGATCCAGCCGGCCAGCTCCGTGCACTGGGCCACCTTGAAGCCACGGCTGGTGACGGCCGGGGTGCCGATGCGCAGGCCCGAGGTGACGAACGGCGACTGCGGGTCGTTGGGCACGGCGTTCTTGTTGACGGTGATGTGGGCGCGCCCCAGGGCGGCATCGGCGTCCTTGCCGGTCAGGCCCTGGCGGATCAGGCTGACCAGGAACAGGTGGTTGTCGGTGCCACCGGACACCACGTCGAAACCACGCTCGATGAACACCGCAGCCATCGCCCGGGCGTTGTCGATCACCTGTTGCTGGTAGGCCTTGAAGCCGGGCTCCAGGGCCTCCTTGAAGCACACCGCCTTGGCCGCGATCACATGCATCAGCGGGCCGCCCTGCCCGCCGGGGAACACCGCGGCGTTGAGTTTCTTTTCCAGCGCTTCGTTGGCCCTGGCCAGGATCAGCCCGCCACGCGGGCCACGCAGGGTCTTGTGGGTGGTGGTGGTGACCACGTCTGCATAGGGCAGCGGGTTGGGATACAGGCCCGCCGCGACCAGCCCGGCGACGTGGGCCATGTCGACGAACAGGTAGGCGCCGACCTTGTCGGCGATCTGGCGAAAGCGTGGGAAATCGAGGGTTTTGCTGTAGGCCGAAAAACCGGCAATGATCATCTTCGGCTGGTGCTCGACGGCCAGGCGCTCGACCTCGTCGTAGTCGATCAGGCCGGTGCGGGTATCGATGCCGTATTGCACGGCGTTGTACAGCTTGCCGCTGAAACTGACCTTGGCACCGTGGGTGAGGTGGCCGCCGTGGGCCAGGCTCATGCCCAGCACGGTGTCGCCGGCCTGCAGCAGGGCCAGGTACACCGCGGCGTTGGCCTGGCTGCCGGAGTGCGGCTGGACGTTGGCATAGTCGGCGCCGAACAGCTGCCTGGCACGATCGATGGCCAGTTGCTCGACCTTGTCCACGTGCTCGCAGCCACCGTAGTAGCGCTTGCCCGGGTAGCCTTCGGCGTACTTGTTGGTCAGGCCGCTGCCCTGGGCCTGCATCACGCGCTTGCTGGTGTAGTTTTCCGAGGCGATCAGTTCGATGTGGTCTTCCTGGCGCTGTTCCTCGGCGTTGATCGCCGCCAGCAGTGCATCGTCGTAACCCTGGATCTGGTCGTGCTTGGTGAACATCGCATCTCTCCCGGCAGTGGCATGGACAGCGCCCTTTGGCTGCGATGGTAGGGCTGGCGCGGGCCGTCCAGATGCCTGCGCACGCCACGCAAAGGTGCGTTTACGACATGGCCCTTGTAGTCGGCGATTTGATAGTTGGTTTAGAGTGCTTGCCTGCGTCGACCACAGGACAGTGCAATGACAGAACAAAGCCAGCAATTTGCCAGCGACAACTATTCCGGCATCTGCCCCGAAGCCTGGGCGGCGATGGACAAGGCCAACCAGGGCCACGAACGCGCCTACGGCGACGACCAGTGGACCGCCAAGGCCTCCGACCACTTTCGCAAACTGTTCGAGACCGACTGCGAGGTGTTCTTCGCCTTCAACGGCACCGCCGCCAACTCCCTGGCCCTGTCGTCCCTGTGCCAGAGCTACCACAGCGTGATCTGCTCCGAGACCGCCCACGTCGAGACCGACGAATGCGGCGCGCCGGAGTTCTTCTCCAACGGCTCCAAGCTGCTCACCGCCCGCAGCGAAAACGGCAAGCTTACGCCGGAGTCCATCCGCGAAGTGGCGCTCAAGCGCCAGGACATCCACTACCCCAAGCCACGCGTGGTAACCATCACCCAGGCCACCGAAGTGGGCAGCGTGTATCGGCCCGAAGAGCTCAAGGCGATCAGCGCCACCTGCAAGGAACTGGGCCTGAACCTGCACATGGACGGCGCTCGCTTCAGCAATGCCTGCGCGTTCCTGGGCTGCTCGCCGGCCGAACTGACCTGGAAGGCCGGCATCGACGTGCTGTGCTTTGGCGGCACCAAAAACGGCATGGCGGTGGGCGAGGCGATCCTGTTCTTCAACCGCAAGCTGGCCGAAGACTTCGACTACCGCTGCAAGCAGGCCGGGCAGCTGGCGTCGAAGATGCGCTTTCTGTCGGCGCCGTGGGTGGGGTTGCTCGAAGACGGTGCGTGGCTGCGCCATGCGCAGCACGCCAACCACTGCGCGCAGTTGCTCAGCGGGCTGGTGGCGGACATCCCGGCGGTGCAGTTGATGTTCCCGGTAGAAGCCAACGGGGTGTTTCTGCAGATGCCGGAGCCGGCACTGGAAGCGCTGCGCGCCAAGGGCTGGCGGTTCTACACCTTCATCGGCAGCGGCGGCGCACGGTTCATGTGCTCGTGGGACACCGACGAGGCACGGGTGCGCGAGCTGGCGGCGGATATTCGTGCGGTAACGCTGGGTCGCTGATGGCCCCTTCGCCGGCAAGGCCGGCCCCTACAGACACCGCCAACCTGTAGGAGCCGGCCTTGCCGGCGAAGCAGTCACCCTGATCTAGAGCCTGAACCCACCCATCTGCCGCGCCAGGTCATCAGCCAGCCCGCGCAACGCCTGGCAATCCACCCGACACGCCTCCACCTGCGCCACCGTCTGGCGCGCCAGGTCGGAAATCCCCTGCACGTTGCGGTTGATCTCCTCGGTCACCGCCGACTGCTCCTCGGTGGCCGTGGCCACCTGCAGGTTCATGTCGGTGATGTGTTCCACCTGCCCGGTAATGGTGGTCAACGACGCTCCGGTCTGCTGGCTCGACGCCACGCCGGTGCCGGTCGCCGCCTGCCCCGCCTGCATCGACGCCACCGCGCTGCCCGCCCCCTGCTTGAGGCGCTGGATCATCTGCTGCACCTCGTCGGTGGACACCTGGGTTCGCTGGGCCAGGGTACGTACCTCGTCGGCCACCACAGCGAAGCCACGGCCCATCTCCCCGGCCCGCGCCGCCTCGATCGCTGCGTTCAACGCCAGCAGGTTGGTCTGCTCGGAAATGCTGCGGATCACCGCCAGCACCTCGTCGATGGACGCCACCTCCTGTGCCAGTTGGCCAACCGCACTGGCCGCCACGCCGATCTCGCCCGACATGCCTTCGATGTGCGCAATCGAGCGCTGCACCACCTCGCGCGCCTGCAACGCTTCGGTGCGCGCGGTCTGCGAGGCGTGCGCGGCCTGGCCGGCATTCTGCGCGATGTCCTGCACGGTGAGGCCCATCTGGTGCACGGCAGTGGCCACCATCTCGGTCATCTCCTGCTGGCGATGGGAGCGCCCGGCGGTGTCCTCCACCACCGCGCTCACCTGCCCCACGGCGCTGCGCAGGTGCTCGGTGGTGCGCAGCACCTCGCCGATCAGGTCGCGCTGGCTGTCCAGAAAACGGTTGAAACCCCGGGCCAGGTCGCCCAGTTCATCGGCCCGCGACTCGTCCAGGCGCTGGGTCAGGTCGCCACCGCCCTGGGCAATCGAGGTCAGCGCACCGGTCACCCGGCGCAGCGGGCGCACGATGCCGCGCGCCAGCCATACCACCAGCAGCAGCGACAGCAACGCCACCGCCGCGCCGATCAGGCTGGTGAGCCACACGGCCTGGTTCACCTGGGCGTAGATCTGCGCCTCGGGCACCTCGGCCACCAGGGTCCAGTTCAGGTCGCGCAGCGGCAGGCTCAGGGCCAGGTAGGTCTCGCCATCGCGCTCGAAGCGGCTCTGCTGCAGGCCCTCGTGCGGGGTCAACGCACGCTGGGCGGCGCCTTCGCCGATCTGCTCGGCCAACTGGCGCTTGCCGCTGAACTCGGACTGCGGGTGCACCTGGATCAGTCCATCGCCGCGCACCAGGAACACCCGGCCGCGCTCGCCGAAACTGAAGTCGTGGATCAGTTGGGACAACTCGGTCATGCGCAGGCCCAGCCCGGCAATGCCCACCAGCTGGCCGGCTTTTTCCACCCGAAAGTCGATGAACAGCGCCAGGTCGCCACTGCTGATGTCCGTGTCGATATTGAGCAGGCGCGGCTTGCCACTGTCGATGAACCCGAAGAACCACGAGTCCTTCGGGTTGTCGCGGCTCAAGGTGCGGTCCAGCCCGCCCTGGTTGTAGTAGTGATTGCTGCGCGTGGCGGCGAACAGCGCGGTGAACGCCTGGTTGTGCACACGCACCGACTCCAGGTACTCGACGAACGCACCGGCCTGTTCGGGGGGCTCCCCCGCTGCCAGCCAGTCGCGCAACAGGGTGTTGTTGGCAATGTCGGCCGCCGCCGTCAGAGGCCGGTCCAACATGCGCTCGATATCGTTGCGCATGGCCTCGATGCTCGCCGGCAGCGCCGTCTCCACCAGGTAGCGCTCGGTCAGTCGATTGACCGCCACGGTGTAGATACCAACCACGATCAGAATGCTCGCCACCAGGGCCGCGCCCATGCTTGCGATCAATTGCCACTGGATACTGCGCCGCCAGAACTGCATGAATTTCCCCTGAGTTAAACCAGCCGTGTACCGCGAACACCAGGCCAATTGTATACAACAGAAAATACAATGCTAGCAGTCAGCCACACTCGGGCCGCTCACTGCCCCCAGGGGTCAGTGAGCCAGCACAGTAAAGAGGGAATGCACGCGAGGGGGAAATCAGCTGTTGCCGATTGTCCGGGCAATGACGTCGACCGTGGCGCTGACTTGCTCTTGATAACGGTCGAGGGCTTCCTGATGTGCCTGTTGCAGTTCGATCTGCTGCGAGCACAGGTTCAGGGCGGCCAGCACCAGCAACTTGTCGCCGATCAGCGACGGGTACTTGCGCTTGGTATCGGCCAGGGAGGCCTTGAGCATCTGCACCGCCTGCGCCAGGGTCTGCTCCTGACCTTCAGGGGCCTTGATCGAATAGTCATTGCCCATTATCGACACGACATTGATCGACTGCGCGGTGGTCTTCATGCGGTAACGGCGCCGCCACCGGCACGTTCAACCAGCGCCTGGATACGCGCGGCGGTTGCACCTTGCTTCTCTTCCTGCTCCATCAGGCTCAGTTGCAGGCTTTCGTTCTCGTCCTTGGCCTGGGCCAGTTCGTCGCTCAGCTGCGCGTTGCGCTCGGCCAGGTCGAGGTTCTTCTGCACCAGGTCGTTGACCAGTTGCTCCAGTTGACTCAGGGATGTTTCCAGCATGATTGCGTTCTCACGGTTTTTCAGGGGGCGCACACGATAAAGAAATCTCACCGCACTCGCCAGGGATATCGGGGCCAGAGCCTCGACCGGGTGCAGATTGACCCGTCGATCGGCAACCGGTTCCAGCGCTTGGTCGGATGCCGGGGTGAAAAAAATGACCGGTGGTTCACATTTAGTTACATGCCCCCTCAAGTCTGCCCTGCTTTGACCGATAGGCAATAAGAGTTGCCCCACGACGCATGGACCGCGCGCATTCCTATTCCCTGCCGGATAAAACCATGTCATTACGTAACATGAACATCGCCCCGCGCGCACTTCTGGGGTTTTCGCTGATCGGCGCCCTGATGCTTGCATTGGGCATCTTTGCCCTCAACCAGATGGGGCAGATACGCAAGGCCGGCGAAGCCATCGAACAGATCAGCGTGCCCAGCATCACCAACCTCGACCAGCTCACCCAACTCACCCTGCGCCTGCGCACGTTGTCCTACCGCCTGCTGCTCAACCGCGAAGCCGCCACCCTGCAGGACACCGTGCAACTGCTGGCCAAGCGCAATGCCCAGATCGACGAAGCGCGCCGGGCCTACGAGCCACTGATCGAAGGCGACGAGGAACGGGGCGCGTACAACCAGTACGTGCAGCTGCTCAACCAGTACCGCCAGCTCGAAAACCGCATGGTAAGCCTGTCGCAGGCCGGTGATGTGGAAGCACTGCGCAGCCTGATCAACCACGACCTGCTCGACAACTCCGAGCAGATCAGCGCAGTCACCGATCGCCTGGTCAAGATCAACACCGATCAGACCCGTGTGACCAACCAGACCGCCGCCACGCAATACGACACGGCCTTCACCCTGGTGATCGTGCTGCTGGTGGCCGCCACCGCACTGACCCTGCTGTGCGCGCTGCTGCTCACCCGCAGCATCGTCAAGCCGATCGACGAAGCGCTGCAGGCGGCCGAGCTGATCGCCGATGGCAACCTGACCAAACCGATCAACACCACCGGTACCGACGAAGCGGCGCGCCTGCTGCACGCCATGGGCAAGATGCAGCACAAGCTGCGCGACACCCTGCAGCAGATTGCCGGCTCCGCCACCCAGCTGGCCTCGGCGGCCGAAGAGCTGAATGCAGTCACCGACGAAAGCGCACGCGGCCTGCAGCAGCAGAACAACGAGATCCAGCAGGCCGCCACTGCCGTCACCGAGATGACCAGCGCGGTGGAAGAAGTGGCACGCAACGCGGTGAGCACATCCGAGGCGTCCAAGCAGGCCACCCGCTCGGCCGGCGACGGTCGCGACCTGGTCATGGAGACCGTCAGCGCCATCGAGCGCATGAGTGCCGACGTGCAGGGTACTGCCGAGCTGATCGGCAACCTGGCCGGCGAGTCGCGTGACATCGGCAAGGTGCTCGATGTGATCCGCGGCCTGGCCGACCAGACCAACCTGCTGGCCCTCAACGCCGCCATCGAGGCGGCGCGTGCCGGTGAAGCCGGGCGCGGCTTCGCCGTGGTCGCCGACGAAGTGCGCGCCCTGGCCCACCGGACCCAGCAGTCGACCAGCGAAATCGAGCGCATGATCGGCAGCATCCAGGGCGGTACCGAACAGGCGGTGAACTCGATGCGCCACAGCACCGAACGCGCCGAGTCGACCCTGAGCATCGCCCGCGGCGCCGGCCTGTCGCTGGAGACCATCACCACCGCGGTGGCCGAAATCAACGAACGCAACCTGGTGATCGCCAGCGCCGCCGAAGAGCAGGCCCAGGTGGCCCGCGAAGTGGACCGCAACCTGGTGAACATCAACGACCTGTCGGTGCAGTCGGCCACCGGGGCGCACCAGACCAGCGCCGCGAGTGCCGAACTGTCTCGCCTGGCGGTGGGCCTGAACGGCCTGGTCGCACGCTTCAGCGTGTAGGTCGCCACCGGGCCCCGGCGCAGTGCGCGCCGGGCGCCCGGTTTTTTTCGATCGGCCCCCGCTCGCCGTCGAAAACACTATCTCGTCAGACTTATCTAAAGTTGCTCACAAACTATTCATAATATTAAGTAGGAATATTCACTGCACTTTAACTTCGGCATCAAAAACCTCACGCCGCACGATAACTTTTCGCAATAACCTCCCCGCATTGCAGACTGGCATAAATACCAGTTTACAAATCAGAATGGCTCTACATCGGACATTACAGACACTTTCAGGCAAGTACCTGCGCGCTCGCTGAAAGTGTGTCGTTGTTCCATTAGTTGCAGCTTCATCTAACCTCATCAGCATTGAAACTTTCGCCCGAATGCCTGGGAACGCCATGAACAATGCGGCACCTGCACCTGAAACGTCAGGCCTGAAGATAGAAACCCGTACCATCCACCCGGTGCCCCTCGACGAGCGTCACGGCAAGGCCTGGCACCTGGGCCCCTTCTGGTTTACCGGCAACTTCGTACTCACCACCATGGTCACCGGCTTCGTCGGGCCCGCCTTGGGTCTGGCCGCCTGGCAGGCGGTGCTGGCGATCCTGCTCGGGGTGGCCCTGGGCACCCTGTGCATGGCCCTGCATGCCAACCAGGGCCCGCGCCTTGGCCTGCCACAGATGATCCAGTCCCGTGCCCAGTTCGGCCTGCGGGGCGCCGTGCTGCCGTTCATGGCGGTGGTGTGCGTGTACATCGGCTTCAACGTGTTCAACGTGATCCTGGCCACCGATGCACTGACCACTGTGCTGCCGGGCAGCGATGCCTTCTGGTACGCACTGCTGATCGCGGTGGCCGTGGTGATCGCCGTGGTCGGACACGACCTGCTGCACACCGTGCAGCGCTGGCTCACCTACCTGCTGATCGGCGTGTTCGGCCTGCTCACCCTGGCAGCGCTGCTGTTGCTGGAGGCCGACACCGTTCAGCGCCAGCTGCAGTTTTCCTGGTCGGGCTTTCTCATCCAGCTGTCGGCCGCCGCCGGCTACCAGATCAGCTACTCGGTGTATGTCTCGGACTACTCGCGCTACCTGCCGCCCAGCACCTCGGCGCGCAAGGTGGTGCTATGGACCTATCTGGGCGCCGCCGGCTCTGCGGTGTGGCTGATGTCGCTGGGCGCGCTGGTAGCCTCGGCAGTGGTGGCGCCCGAAGCCATCAGCAGCCTGCAACACCTGGGCAACCGCTTCCTGCCCGGCTTCGGCACCTTCGCGATCCTGATGGCGGTGCCGGCGCTGGTGGGCATCATGGCCGTCAACTGCTACGGCGCGCTGCTGACCGGCATCAGCGCGATCACCGCGTTTCGCCCGCTGGCGCCGGGGCTGGCCGGGCGTGCCCTGGGCCTGGGCGGCATTGGCGCGGTGGTGTACCTCACCGCCATCGCGTTGCCCGACAGCTACCTCGACAGCTTCAACCTGTTCCTGCAACTGATGCTGTATGTGCTGGTGCCCTGGAGCGCAATCAACCTCACCGACTACTACCTGTTGCGCAAAGGCAACTACGTGATCCCGGCCATGTTCGACCCGGCGGGCGAGTACGGCCAATGGGCCTGGCCCGGCATCCTGGCCTACCTGGGGGGACTGCTGGCGATGCTGCCCTTCGTGTCGCTGGCCGGCGTGCAAGGGCCGGTGGCGGTGGCGTTGTCCGGCGCCGACCTGGCCTTCGTCCCTGGCTTCATCGTTTCGGCCCTGCTGTACTGGCTCCTGATGCGCCACCTGCGCGGCACCCCGCCGCCCCCGGTCGCCGAGCCCAAGGCGCCGCAGCCATGACCCCATCCCCGCAAACCGTGCGTGTCGGGTGCTACCAGCTGGCGCCGACCATTGCCAATCCAAGCTACAACCTCGACCGTACCCGGGTGGCCATCGCCGAGGCCGCCGAGCGCGGCGCGCAACTGCTGGTACTGCCCGAGCTGGCGCAGAGCGGCTATGCGTTCTACGACCGCGAAGAGGCCCACGCGCTGTCCGAGCCCCGTGACGGGCCGACCCTCGAGGCCTGGGCCCGGCAGGCCGCCAAGTACCAGATCATCGTGGTGGGCGGCTTCTGCGAGCGCCTGCCCCACGGCCAGGTGGCCAACAGCTCGGTGCTGATCGAGCCCGACGGCCGACGCACCTTCTACCGCAAGGCCCACCTGTGGGACCGCGAAACGCAGATCTTCACCCCCGGCAGCGAGCCGCCGCCGGTGGTGGACACCCACCTGGGGCGCATCGGCATGATGATCTGCTACGACCTGGAGTTTCCCGAATGGGTGCGCCTGGCGGCGCTGCGCGGTGCCCAGCTGCTGTGCGCACCGGTGAACTGGCCGGACACCTCCCGGCCCGGCTTCCAGCGCCCGGCCGAGGTCATCCGGGTTCAGGCCAGCGCCTCGGTCAACCGGCTGTTCGTCATTGCCTGCGACCGCTGTGGCGAGGAGCGCGGGGTTGGCTGGGTGGGCGGTTCGACCCTCACCGATGCCGACGGCTATGTGCTCAAGGGCGGCAAGCGTGTCGGCAAGAAGCAGCTGCTGCTGGCCGACATCAGGCTGGGCCAGGCACTGGACAAGCAGATCAGCGACCACAACCACGTGCTGGCCGACCGGCGCCCTGCGCTGTACCACGAGCTGCTGCGCGACTAGAACTCGATGCGCACGTCACCACGCGGCACGCTGCAGCACGACAGGATATAGCCTTCGGCCTCGTCGTCCTCGGTGATGCCGCCGTTGTGCTCCATGTCCACCTCGCCACCCAGCTTGAGCACCTTGCAGGTGCCGCAGATACCCATGCCACAGGCCTTGGGGATCATCAGCCCGAGCTTGGCGGCTGCCGCATGCACCGTCTCGCCCGGCGCCACGCGGATGCTCTTGCCGCTGGCGGTGAACTCCACCTGGTGCTGGTCGGCCACGTCCACCTCGGCGGCCTCGGCGGCCTGCTCGGCGTTCTCTACCGCATCGGCCTTGGCCTCGGGCGGCGTGGCGCCGAACGACTCCTCATGGTAGCGCTGCATGTCATAGCCGCTGGCTTCGAGCATGCGCTTGACCGCGTTCATGTAGGGCGTGGGCCCGCAGCAGAAGATCTCGCGTTCCAGGTAATCGGGCGCGATCAGCTCCATCAGCTTCTGGTTCAGGTAGCCGCGATAACCGGCCCATGCCTCGCCCAGGCCATGCTTCTCGCAGATGATGTGCAGGCTGAAGTTGTCGATCCGCGAGGCCATGTGCTCCAGCTCGCGGTGGTAGATGATGTCCTTGGGCGAACGCGCGCTGTGCACGAACACCATGTCGACATTGGCATTGGTGTCATAGAACCAGCGCGCCATGGACATCACCGGGGTGATGCCCACCCCGCCGCTCAGGTACAGCACCCTGGGGCTGGGGAAGTCCATCGCGTTGAACAACCCCACCGGCCCGTGCACGGCCAGCTCCTGGCCTTCATGCAGGGTGTCGTGCAGCCAGTTGGAAACCTTGCCGCCGGGTACGCGCTTGATGGTCACCGAAAAGCTGTAGGGCACCGAGGGCGAGCTGGAGATGGTGTACGAGCGCATGATCGGCTGACCGTCGATTTCCAGCTCCAGGGTCACGAACTGCCCGGGCTTGAAGAAGAACAGGATCGGCTGGTCGGCCATGAAGCAGAAGGTGCGCACATCCCAGGTTTCCTGAATGACCTTGACGCAGCGCACGGTATGCCGGCCGTTGGCCCAGGTCTGAGTGGTCACCGGGTTGAGGAAGTTGTTCGACATGCTCGTCTCCGCGGCCGATCGGGGCCTGTTATGGCGACGATGATGCGCAAGGTGCAGGCGGCGCACATTCCTGTTCGCGACATCGGCGTACTTATCGCGACCAGCCCCCGCCCACAAGGGCTCGCGCGTCGGGAACGGATCTGGCCATGTCGCCCATGGGCATGGTTGCCGGCGCGGGCGAACGCACACTCCATCGCACATCAACCTGCTGTCTGAGCCCTGCGTCGCCACACGAACGATTAGCCACTTTCGCGGCCCGCACGGGCCATGAGGACCTGAACGATGGACGTCACCGCAACCTTGAGCCTGGGCGACCCACTGGACGCTGCACGCAAGGCCACCGCCGACATGCTGCAGACCCGCGAGCGCACCTTTTCGCTGCCGCAACCCTTCTACACCGATGAGCGGCTGTTCCAGATCGACATGCAGGAGATTTTCCACAAGGAATGGCTGATTGCAGGCATGACCTGCGAGATCCCGGCCAAGGGCAACTACCTGACCCTGCAGATCGGCAAGAACCCGATCATCGTGATCCGCGGTGCCGAGGGCAAGGTGCATGCCTTCCACAACGTGTGCCGCCACCGTGGCTCGCGCCTGTGTACCAGCGACAAGGGCAAGGTGGCCAAGCTGGTGTGCCACTACCACCAGTGGACCTACGAGCTGGACGGGCGGCTGCTGTTCGCCGGCACCGAGATGGGCGACGACTTCGACATGCAGCAGTACGGTCTCAAGCCGGTGAACGTAAAGACCGCCGGTGGCTACATCTTCGTCAGCCTGGCCGACAACCCGCCGGCGATCGATGACTTCCTCGCCACCCTGGCCCATTACATGGAGCCCTACGACATGGAGAACACCAAGGTGGCGGTGCAGACCACCCTGATGGAAAAGGCCAACTGGAAGCTGGTGCTGGAGAACAATCGCGAGTGCTACCACTGCAACGCCTCGCACCCGGAACTGCTCAAGACCCTGCTCGAATGGGACGACGTCACCGACCCGCGCGCCGACCAGGCGTTCAAGGATCACGTGGCGGCCAGCGCTGCGGCGTGGGACGCGGAGAAGATCCCCTATGCGCATGCCAGCTTCGGCCTGCGCAACCGTATCGTGCGCATGCCCCTGCTCAAGGGCACGCTGTCGATGACCCTGGACGGCAAGCTGGGCTGCCAGAAACTGATGGGGCGCATCCAGAACCCCGACCTGGGCTCGATGCGCATCCTGCACCTGCCGCATTCGTGGAACCACTGCATGGGTGATCACATCATCGTGTTCACGGTATGGCCGATCAGTGCCCAGGAGAGCATGGTCACCACCAAGTGGCTGGTGCACAAGGATGCGGTTGAGGGCGGGGACTACGACCCGGCACGCATGCGCCAGGTGTGGGACGCGACCAACGACCAGGACCGGCGCCTGGCCGAAGAGAACCAGCGCGGCATCAACTCGACGGCGTATCAGCCGGGGCCGTATTCGAAAACCTACGAGTTTGGCGTGGTGAATTTCGTGGACTGGTACAGCGAGCGGATGCTGAGCAACCTGGGCGCGGCGCCGGCGCCGTATCTCAAAGGTGTGGCGGCGCAGTAATACTGGGGCCGCTTTGCGGCCCATCGCGGGTCAAGCCCGCTCCCACAAGGGCCGCGTAGATCTTGTGGGAGCGGGCTTGGCCCGCGATGAGGCCGGTGCCAACTGTACAAATTTTGAACAACACCCGCAAACCCCAGCCCCTACTGCCCCATACCTACTCCACCAACACTTTATCCACAGCCACACCCACAGCAATTGTGGGCAACCCTTGTGGAAAACTTCCGCCCAGCGCCCTTCAATCCACAGCGTGCAATAGATCAAAAAGTGATCAAACCTCTGTAAGCCTTTGAATACGTGCCCCCCAGCACTGCACGAACACCTTATCCACAAAGCCGCCAACAGACTTTGTGTGCAAGTATCCCTCTTTGCAAAACCCATGTGGATAAACCGCCGAAACCCCCGATTTTCGCTGCCGCGTGAGTATTTCGCGGTGGATTGACGAGGTTTTGTGCGTTTTTTGATCAAATAGCTGAACACCTTTAACCACGTGGCCTGCAGCCATGTCCGAACAGATTATCCACAGAGCCGCCAACAAGGATTGTGAGCAAAACTGCCGTCTCGCTGGACGACGGGCATGAAAAAACCGCGAAAAATTTGCGGCGCGTATTGATCACTATTTGAACAATAGCCTGCAGGCCACAGTTGACGTGGCCTGCAGCCATAGGCAAACACTTTATCCACAGAACCGCCAACAGACTTTGTGCACAACCCTTCAGCGCAGCACACCCTCCTCCACCAACAGCTTCAGGATCGCCTCGGCGCCTTCGCTCGGGGTCACGCCCTTGAGTACCTGTCCACCGCCGCCACTGGCCTTCGCCGTGGCGGCTTTCATGCGGTCGGCACCGCTCTTGGCCTTGATTACCTTGAGGCGTTTGGGCCGGGGTCTGGCCGGCTGCAATACAGCATCTGTGAATAACTCGTCCTCCACCACCGCCACCTCATGGGCCGCCAACAGCCCGCGTTGCGCCGGCCCATAGGCGCTCTGGCGCGGCACCGGCGCGGCGTTATCCACAGTGGCGAGCATCGGCAGGCGCACGCTCAGGCGACGCCGCTGCCCCCGTGGCAGGGCCTGCAGCACCTGGGCCACGCCATTGTGGATGGATTCCACCTGCGCCAGCCCCACCACCAGCGGCCAACCCAGGCGCTCGGCCAGCAGAAACGGCAGCATGCCCGAGCCTTCGCCGGTTTCGGCCTGGCTGCCGCTCAGCACCAACTGCGCCCCCGCCTCGCGCAGGTAGTCACCGAGCACGCCCAGCACATCGGCGCCTGCGGGCTGCTGCAACACGTCCAGCTGCGCTAGCCCCATGCCCAGGTACGCGCGCAGCGCAGGCTCGTGCGGGTCGCCGGCATGCAGCACCTGCAGGTTATCCCCAGCCAGTTGCAACCCCAGCTCCACGGCCCGCGCATCCTGTTCGGCGCGGCGCATGCGCCCCGAGGTGGGGTGGGCGCCGATCGAGACCAGGCTGATGACCTTGGTGTTCATGAATGCCCCCTCAGGCCGCATCGCGCCGGGCGTTGTTGCGATAGTTGTCCACAGCCTCGATCAGCGCCTGCAAAATCGCCGCGCTGTCGCCGATGACCGCCAGGTCGGCACGCTTGATCATGTCGCAGCCGGGGTCCAGGTTGATCGCCACCACCTTGTCGCAGGCACCGATGCCCTGCAGATGCTGGATCGCCCCGGAGATACCCACAGCCACATACACCCGCGCCGTGACCCAGGTACCGGTGGCCCCCACCTGGCGATTGCGCGGCATGAAGCCATCGTCCACCGCCACCCGCGAGGCCCCTTCGGTGGCCCCCAGCGCGGCGGTGGCCCTGTGGAAAAGTGCCCAGTCCTTGACCCCGTTGCCGCCCGACAGGATGAATTCGGCCTCGGCCATGGCGATGGTGGCCGGGTCCACCGGCACCGGGCCGAGGTCTTCGATACGCGCCAGGCTGCGCGCCGCGCCTGTGGACAACTCCACCGGCAGGGCTTCATGGCGGGTTTCGCTGACCGGCTCGGCACATTCGGCCGCCGCCAGGATCAGGCGCGCCAGCCCGCGTACCAGGTCCTGCTGGCCAGCCCCGGCGCGCCCGCTGCACAGCCCGTCCTTGACCTGCCACACCCGCGTGGCCGGGCGCTCGCCCAGCGCCGCGGCAAGGCGCCGGCCCAGCTCGCCGCCACCGCTGCGGCTGTCGGGCAGCAGCCAGTGGCGCGGGTTGAACTGGTTATCCACAGCCCGCAGGCCTTGCACCCGCTGCTCCGGTGCATAACCTGCGAACGCGTCACCGTCGATCTGCAGCAAGCGGTCGACGCCGAACGTGCCGAAGGCGGTTTCCTTGTGCTCGCCAAACACCACTGCCAGCACCGCGCCGTCGCTGCCGGCCAGGCCGTGGGCCAGCCCGAGCACATCCCGGTCGTGGCTGCTCAGGCGCCCGCCGACCATGTCCGGCACCACCACGATGTAGAACGCCGGCAACGGCACCTGATGCAGCGGCACCAGCACCTCGGCGGCGGCGCTGCGCTTGCTCGTAGCGCCCTGGCTGGCGCCACTGCGATCGATGCGCTTGATCCCATTGGGGCCGATGAAACCCACCGCATGCGGGTTCTTGCGCAGCACGCCATTGGGCCCCATCCACTGCGTCTGTTGGGCCTGCATGGCTGCGTGCAGCGGGTGCAGACGGTTGCGTGCAATCCACTCGGCACGCGGGTCACGCCGGATGATCTCGCTCATGGGTCCACCTGCGCAGGTTCTGGTTGGCTTGCTACCGGCGTGCTGGCAACCGTCGCTTCACGCAGCGCGTCGGCCACCAGCTCGGCCAGGTCCTTGATCTGCGGGCGTGGTTCGACCACGCCTTCGAGCATCGCGGTGCACTGCGGGCAGCCCACGGCCACCACCTCGGCGGCGGTCTCGCGGATGTCCTGCATGCGCATGTCGGGAATGCGCTGCTTGCCCGGAATGTCGGTGATCGGCGCACCGCCGCCGCCGCCGCAGCAACGCGAGCGAAAGCCGGAGCGCGCCATCTCGCGCACCTCGATGCCCAGCGCGCGCAGCACCTGGCGCGGCGCCTCGTACTCGCCGTTGTAGCGGCCCAGGTAGCACGGGTCGTGATAGGTCACGCTGGCGCCCTTGTGCGGCGCCAGGTCGAGGCGGCCGGCGGCGATCAACTCGGCGATGAAGCTGCTGTGATGCTGCACCTGGTAGTGCCCGCCCAGCGCGCCGTATTCGTTCTTCAGTACATGGAAGCTGTGCGGGTCGCAGGTGACGATGCGTGTGAAGCGGTACTGCGCCAGGGTCCGGATATTGCGCCGGGCCAGTTGCTGGAAGGTGGCCTCGTCGCCCAGCCGGCGGGCCACGTCGCCGCTGTCGCGTTCCTCCAGGCCGAGCACGGCAAAGCCTACATTGGCCGCCCTGAGCACCTTGACGAAGGCGCGCAGGGTGCGCTGGTTGCGCATGTCGAAGGCGCCGTCACCCACCCACAACAGCACGTCGGTGCCGTGCACCTCGCCCAGCACCTCGAGGTCGAGGTCGGCGGCCCAGTTCATGCGCCCGCCCGGGGCGAATCCGCCGGGGTTGTCGGTGGCGATCAGGTTGTCCAGCACCTCGGCGCCCTTGTTCGGCGTGGCGCCTTTTTCCAGGGTCAGGTGGCGACGCATGTCGACGATCGCATCCACGTGCTCGATCATCATCGGGCACTCTTCCACGCACGCCCGACAGGTGGTGCACGACCACAGCGTGTCGGCATCCACCAGGCCGTCGACGATCGGCTGGTGCGGGTTGCCGCCGTGCTCGCCGAGCGGTTTGCCGGGGTACGGGCTGCCGGCAAACTTCGCATCGGTGCCACCCGCCAGGCCCACCACCATGTCCTGGATGAGTTTTTTCGGGTTCAGTGGCTGGCCGGCGGCGAACGCCGGGCACGCGGCCTCGCATTTGCCGCATTGCACGCAGGCGTCGAAGCCAAGCAACTGGTTCCAGGTGAAGTCCCTGGGTTTTTCCACACCCAGCGGTGCGCTCGGGTCTTGCAGATCCAGCGGCTTGAGCCCGGTGGAGCGTCCGCCGCCGAAGCGTTCGGCGCGCCGGTGCCAGGCCAGGTGCAGGGCACCGGCGAAGGCGTGCTTCATCGGCCCGCCCCAGGTCATGCCGAAGAACAGCTCGCTCACCCCCCACAGCACGCCCAGCCCGAGCAAGGCCACCAGCACCCAGCCACCGGTACCTTCGGGCAGGATGCCGGCTACCGGCAGGGTGGCGATGAAGAAGCTGGCGGAAAACACCAGCAGGCTTTTCGGCAGGCGCATCCACGGGCCTCTGGACAGGCGCGCGGGCGGGTTCAGCCGGCGCCTGTAGACGAACAGCGCACCGCCGAACATCAAGGCGGTGGCCACCAGCAGGGCGTAGCCGAGGAGGCGGTTGTGCAGGCCGAAACCGTGCACCAGGATCGCCAGTACGGCGGCCAGCACGAAGCCGCCGGCGGTGGCGACGTGGGTGTTGGCCATGTACCTGTCGCGGGCGACCACATGGTGCAGGTCGACCATGTACCGGCGTGGCATGGCCAGCAGGCCCTTGAGCAGCTCGACCCGCGATGGCCGGCCTTGGCGCCACATCCGCACGCGCCGCAGCGCGCCGAGCACGGCCAGGCCGAGGGCGGCGAACAGCAGCAGGGGTAGCAGGGTGTTCAACATGGGAAGCTCCCACACTCGATATGATCGGTTGCACACACTGTGGGAGCGGGCTTGACCCGCGATGGCGGCACGCCTGACACACCGCAGTGCTTGCATCGCGGGTCAAGCCCGCTCCCACAAAAAGCCCGAGCGACCGGGACACTCGGTTCACAGAGCGATCAGAAATCCTTGCACAGGCGCAAGGCGTCGTAGATCGCCGCATGGGTGTTGCGCTGCGCCACGCAATCGCCGATCCGGTACAGCAGGTACCCCTCCCCCGGCTGGCTCAATATCGGCTGCGGCTCAATCGCGAACAGCGCCTCCACATCGATCTGGCCCTTGTTGCGCGAGCCCTCCTTGAGTGCGTAGTACAGGGTCTCGTCGGGGCGCACACCGTTCTCGATCACCACCTGGTCGACCACCCGCTCCTCCCGTGCCCCGGTGTATTCGTTCTCCAGCACTGCCACCAGCTTGTCGCCCTCGCGGTAGACCTTCTCCAGCATCAGGTCGCCGGTCATGATCACTTCCTTGGGGTACATGCTGCGGTAGTAGGTGGGGAACGAGGTGCCGCCAATCGCCACCCCCGGCTTGATGTCGTCGGTGACGATCTCCACCTGGCTACCCTTGTCGGCCAGAAAATCCGCCACCGACATGCCGGTGAATTCGCAGATGGTGTCGTACACCAGCGCGGTCTTGCCCGGCGCCACCGTGCCGTCGAGCACGTCCCAGCTGCTGACCACCAGGCCCTCGGCCGCGCCCCAGTGCTCGTTCTGCTCGATGAATGGGTGCCCGCCCACCGCCAGCACCACCACGTCGGGGCGCAGGTCCATGAGGGTGTCGACGTTCGCCGCCGTACCCAGGCGCAGGTCGACCTTCAGCCGCGCCAGCTCCAGCTGGTACCAGCGCGTGATGCCGGCGATCTGGTCGCGTTGCGGAGCCTTGGCGGCGATGCTGATCTGCCCGCCGATCGCCTCCTTCTTCTCGAACAGGGTCACGTCATGCCCGCGCTCGGCCGCCACCCGCGCCGCCTCCATGCCGGCCGGGCCGGCACCGACCACCACCACCTTGCGTCTGGGGCCGGTGGATTTCTCGATGAGGTGCGGCACGCCCATGTATTCCCGCGAGGTAGCGGCGTTCTGGATGCACAGCACGTCCAGGCCCTGGTACTGGCGGTCGATGCAGTAGTTGGCGCCCACGCACTGCTTGATCTGGTCGATCTGGCCCATCTTGATCTTGGCGATCAGGTGCGGGTCGGCGATGTGCGCGCGGGTCATGCCGACCATGTCCACGTAGCCGCCCTCCAGAATGCGCGTGGCCTGGTTGGGGTCCTTGATGTTCTGCGCGTGCATCACCGGCACGCTCACCACCTCCTTGATGCCCGCCGCCAGGTGCAGGAACGGCTCGGGCGGGAAGCTCATGTTGGGGATCACGTTGGCCAGGGTGTTGTGGGTGTCGCAGCCCGAGCCGATCACGCCGAAGAAGTCCAGCATGCCGGTGGCGTCGTAGTACCTGGCGATCTCCTTCATGTCCTCGTGGCTGAGGCCGTCGGGGTGGAACTCGTCGCCGCAGATGCGCATGCCCACGCAGAAGTCGGGGCCGACTTCCTCGCGCACCGCCTTGAGCACTTCCAGGCCGAAGCGCATGCGGTTCTCGAAGCTTCCGCCCCATTCATCGGTGCGCTTGTTGACCCGCGGGCTCCAGAACTGGTCGATCATGTGCTGGTGCACTGCCGACAGTTCCACCCCGTCCAGCCCGCCTTCCTTGGCGCGGCGCGCGGCCTGCGCGTAGTTGCCGATCACGCGCCAGATCTCCTCCGGCTCGATGGTCTTGCAGGTGGCGCGGTGCACCGGTTCGCGGATGCCCGAGGGCGACATCAGGGTCGGCCAGTGATAGCCGTCCCAGCGCGAGCGCCGGCCCATGTGGGTAATCTGGATCATGATCTTGGCGCCGTGCTTGTGCATGGCGTCGGCCAGGTTCTGGAAGTGCGGGATGATGCGGTCGGTGGCCAGGTTGACCGAGGCCCACCACTGCTGCGGGCTGTCGATGGCCACTACCGACGAACCGCCGCAGATGGCCAGGCCGATGCCGCCCTTGGCCTTCTCTTCGTAGTACTTCACGTAGCGCTCGGTGGTCATGCCGCCGTCGGTGGCGTACACCTCGGCGTGTGCGGTGCTCAGTACCCGGTTGCGGATGGTCAGCTTGCCGATCTGCAGCGGCTGGAACATTGCTTCGAAAGCCATGGCGGGTTCCTCGACTTACAGGGGCTTGACGATGAACAGGCCGTCGTCGTGGCCGTGTTCCGAACCGCCGTAGACCTGCTCGGCGACCGTGCGAAGGGGGCTGCCGCGGGCCGCCAGGATCTGGTCCATGGCGCCGGCGAACCAGCCGGTGAACATGTAGTCGACCTTGCGCCCGACCTTGCCGTACACATAGACGAAGGCCGAGTGTTCGAGCCTGACGCTGGCGGTACCCCTGTCGAGGTCGATGTCCTGGATCGTGAACAGCCCCCAGCCGCGTTGCGACAGGCGCTTCATGTAGTGCTCGAACACCGCCACGCCCTGCAGGCCGTGGCATTCGGCCTCCTTCTCGCACCAGTGCCAGGCCGACTTGTAGCCGGCCTTGTACAGAATCTCGGCGTAGGCGTCGGCGCCCAGCACCTCTTCGATGCCCATGTGGTTGTTGACGAAGAAATGCCGCGGCACGTACAGCATCGGCAGCGCGTCGCTGGTCCACACACCGGTTTCGCTGTCGACTTCGATGGGCAATTGCGGGGCGATCTTGGCCATGGAAACTGAACTCCATAAAAGAAAAAGGATGCGGCTGGGTGAGGCGTGGGGTTACTCGCCCCAGACGTCTTTCAGGACATTGACCCAGTTCTCGCCCATGATCTTGCGCACCACCCGCTCGGGGTGGCCGCGCTTGAGCAGGGTTTCGGTGAGGTTGGGAAATTCGCCCACGGTGCGGATGCCCAGCGGGTTGATGATCTTGCCGAAGCTGGTGAGGCGGCGCGCATAGCCCTTGTCGTGGGTCAGGTACTCGAAGAAGTCCTGGCCGTGGCCCTGGGTGAAGTCGGTGCCGATGCCGATGGCGTCTTCACCCACCAGGTTCATGGTGTATTCGATGGCCTCGGCGTAGTCGTCGATGGTCGCGTCGATACCCTTGGCCAGAAACGGCGCGAACATGGTCACGCCGACAAAGCCGCCATGGTCGGCGATGAACTTCAACTCGGCATCGGACTTGTTGCGCGGGTGCTCCTTGAGCCCGGAGGGCAGGCAGTGGGAATAGCACACCGGCTTTTTCGATTCGAGGATGACTTCCTCGCTGGTTCGGGAGCCGACGTGGGACAGGTCGCACATGACCCCCACGCGGTTCATCTCGGCGACGATTTCGCGACCGAAGCCGGACAACCCGCCGTCGCGCTCATAGCAGCCGGTACCCACCAGGTTCTGGGTGTTGTAGCACATCTGCACGATGCCCACGCCCAGCTGCTTGAAGATCTCCACGTAGCCGAGCTGGTCCTCGAAGGCATGGGCGTTCTGGAAGCCGAAGAGGATGCCGGTCTTGCCCTGCTCCTTGGCCTTGCGGATGTCGGCGGTGGTGCGTACCGGCAGTACCAGGTCGCTGTTTTCGCGAATCAGCTTCTGGCTGGCGACGATGCTGTTGATGGTGGCCTGAAAGCCCTCCCACACCGAGACAGTGCAGTTGGCGGCAGTGAGGCCGCCCTTGCGCATGTCCTCGAACAGCTCGCGGTTCCACTTGGCGATGATCAGCCCGTCGATAACGATGCTGTCTGCGTGCAATTCGGCCGGGCTCATCAGGCTGTCCCCTTGTATGACGTTGCGGCGCCGAATCGTCTGCCGGCGCTTTGGGGCCAGCATATGCCTAGGCGCCAGGTCGCCAGGATGCAAAAACGACAGGGGAATTGCCGAAAACGTCAAGGTGCGACAAAGGGCCCGGGCGGCACCCGTCGGGAAGGTGCCGAACAGTGCCGACCATTGCCCGCTCGCCATGCTGTTCTTTGCTACGGTGCTTTGCGAGAATCGCGGATCCTTTACGCGCACCCTGGTGGGAGACTCTGTAGATGAAATCGCTGGTATGGCTTGTGCTTGCGGCTGTGGCGCTGGGCGCACAGGCCGAGGAAAGTGACGCTCCCACCCCGTGCGACAACGTCGAGACGGCCCAGCAGAACTACGCCTGCGCCGCCTACAGCCGTACGGTTGCCGAACGCGAGCTGAACGCCGCCTTCGGCGACCTGCTCGAACGCATCAAGGAACAGTATGCCGGCCAGGGTGCGAAGATCACCGAACTGAGCAACCGCCTGAACGCCGCCCAGAACCTGTGGAAGCAAGTACGCGACGCCGACTGCAAGGTCGAGACCTTCGACAGCACACCGGGCAAGGAGTACGACGCCGCACTGAACACCTGCCTGGCGCAACGCAGCGACGACCGCTCCGAATACCTGCAGTCCCTTGGCCTGCAAAACTCCGATTGAGGCACCCCATGAAAATCTGCGGCATCGAAATCAAGGGCAGCGAAGCCCTGCTGGCCGTGGCCAGCCTGGACGCCGGCCAGCCCGTGCACGTTGGCGTGGCCACCAAGAAGATCGGCCTGGAGGATGACGAGGATGCCGCCCAGGTAAAGGCATTCGCCGCACAGGTCAGAGCCTTTGTCAGCGAGCATGGCATCGGGCAATTGGCGATCAAGAAGCGCAGCAAGAAAGGCGACTTTGCCGGCGGCCCGACCACCTTCAAGATCGAGGGCGTGCTGCAGTTGCTGGACAACTGCACGGTGGAGCTGGTGTCGCCACAGACCGTCAGCGCCCAGGCCAAGAAGCACAATCTCGAGCTGCCGGGAACGCTGAACAAGTATCAGCATGAGGCCTACAAGAGCGCCTGTGCGGCGCTGCTCAAGCGCGGCTGAGGGCGCCTGCGCACGTCACTGATCTAGCCAAAAACGACCTGTTCATAGGTATGCCGGCCATGCCCCTTGTCGCCACCGTGCAGCGCTCCCAGAATCGGGGCACCCTTCGCCTCGAACAAGGACAACCGCCATGATGCACGCCGATTTGATCGATCAGGACGACCTGCTGGGCCAACTGCGCGCCCTGGGCTTCGAGATGCCTGCCGGCGCTAGCGCCGAGCAGGCCTGCGAATGTGCGGTACGCGGCTTGAGCGCGGAACGCGCCCGGGCCCTGCGCGGCCTGGTGGAGCAGTTGTACACCGGCAGCGCGACGATCCTGCCGGCGGTGCGCCAGGCGATCGACAAGCAGTTGCTGCCGGCGCTGGCGAACCACAAAAGCCTTCACGGTTGACCCCATCGCGGGCCAAGCCCGCTCCCACAGGCGCTTCACTGCCCTTCAGAGCAGCGATGTACCGGTGGGAGCGGGCTTGACCTGCGATGCGGTCGGCCTGGTCTACAGCCTCACACTGGCAAACGTCGACTCATTGCGCGCCTGACTCAGCGCCGACATCGGCCCGGCCAGCGGCGACAGCACCAGCGCCTGCGGCAGCGGCATCATCGCCACCTGCTGGGCCGTGTTCGAGCCTACCCGCTCATCACGCGGCGGTATCCCGAAGTACTCCCGGTAGCACTTGGAAAAGTGCGGCGTGGACACGAACCCGCACACCGATGCCACCTCGATGATCGACATCGGCGTCTGCTTGAGCAACTGCCGCGCACGAATCAGCCGCAGCTTCAGGTAGTAGCGCGACGGCGAACAATGCAGGTACTTCTGGAACAACCGCTCCAGCTGGCGCCGCGACACCGCCACGTACACCGCCAGTTCGTCCAGGTCGATCGGCTCTTCGAGGTTGGCCTCCATCAGCGCCACGATTTCCTGCAGCTTGGGCTGGTTGGTACCGAGCATGTGCTTGAGCGGCACGCGCTGGTGGTCCTGCTCGTTGCGGATGCGCTCGTACACGAACATCTCCGAGATCGCCGCCGACAGCTCGCGGCCATGATCGCGGCTGATCAGGTGCAGCATCATGTCCAGCGGCGCGGTGCCGCCCGAGCTGGTGAAGCGGTTGCGGTCCAGGGTAAACAGGCGCGTGCTCATGCTCACCCGCGGGAAGGCCTCCTGCATCGCGGCCAGGCACTCCCAGTGCACGCTGCAATCGAAGCCATCGAGCAGCCCCGCACAGGCCAGCGCCCAGCTGCCGGTACACACCGCCCCCAGCCGACGCGACTGGCGGGCCTGGCTCTGCAGCCAGGTCACGTGTTCACGGGTCACGGTGCGCTGGATGCCGATGCCGCCACACACGATCACGGTGTCCATCGCCGGCGCCGCATGCATCGCCGAATCGGGAGTGATCTGCAGGCCGTCGCTGGCCCACACCTGACCGCCATCCACGCTCAGGGTGCTCCAGCGATACAGCTCGCGACCCGACAACTGGTTGGCCATGCGCAGCGGCTCGACCGCAGAGGCCAGGGAGATCAGCGTGAAGTTGTCCAGCAGCAGGAAACCGATGGATTGGGGGGTGCGGTTCTGGTTTGGGGTTGCGGAGTTGTACGACGTCATCGCGATCTCTCCTCACACAATGCAGGGTGTGCCTCAGGCTCGGGCTTTTTGTCATGGCCCCGGTTCGATTGCAGGGGCTTTGCCAAACCCAACGCAAATGCCATGCCCAAACTTGAATACGCATTCAACAACACCTGAAAACGACATCGCGATGTGTCTAGTTCGCCCACCCCCGCAGGCTCGCTTTTAAACGCAAAAGGCCGGGCCAAAGCCTGTCTGTAGTCCCGTTGTGAAATTGGGTAGCACTTGTGGGAAGGATGCCCAGAAACGACAACGCGCGGTGTCACCGCGCGTGCTGGAAGGGGTGGTGTGGCCAGTGAATCGCCATCGGCCGGGGCGCGCCAAAACGCAGCGCACGCTCAAAGCGATGGGCCAAAACGGCGCAGCCACGCCTCAGCATTCGATGGCGTTCACCGCCAGCCCGCCGCGAGAGGTTTCCTTGTACTTGTCGTGCATGTCGGCGCCGGTGTCGCGCATGGTGCGGATCACCCGGTCGAGGGAGATGAAGTGCTCGCCGTCACCGCGCAAGGCCATCTGCGCGGCGTTGATCGCCTTGACCGCGGCAATCGCGTTGCGCTCGATGCACGGCACCTGCACCAGCCCGCCAACCGGATCGCAGGTCAACCCCAGGTTGTGTTCCAGGCCGATCTCGGCGGCGTTCTCAAGTTGCGCCGGGGTGGCCCCGAGCACTTCGGCCAGGCCCGCCGCCGCCATTGCGCAGGCCGAGCCGACCTCGCCCTGGCAGCCGACTTCGGCGCCGGAGATCGACGCGTTCTTCTTGCACAGGATGCCCACCGCCGCCGCGCCCAGAAAGAAGTCCACCACGCTGGCTTCGCTGACCTCGTCGCTGAAGCGCATGTAGTAGTGCAGCACCGCCGGGATGATGCCTGCCGCGCCGTTGGTGGGGGCGGTGACCATGCGCCCGCCTGCGGCGTTTTCCTCGTTGACCGCCAGCGCATACAGATTGACCCACTCCATGGCACTGAGGGTGGAGCCGATCACGTTTGGCTTGCCCAGCTCCTGCAGGCTGCGGTGCAGGCGTGCCGCGCGACGGCGCACATTGAGCCCGCCCGGCAGGATGCCCTCGTGGCGCAGGCCGTTTTCGACACAGGCCTGCATGGCCCGCCACAGGGTCATGAGCCCGGCACGGATTTCAGCCTCGCTGCGCCACACCTTTTCGTTCTCCAGCATCAGTTGCGACACGCGCAGGTCGTGCTGCCGGCACAAATCCAGCAGTTCCACGGCACTGTTGAAGTCGTAGGGCAGCACGGTGGTGTCGGCGTCCAGCACACCGCTGGCCGCCTGCGCCGCGTCCACCACGAAGCCGCCGCCCACCGAGTAGTAGGTATCGCGGTGCAGCTCGCCCTGCTCGCCCTCGGCGATCAGGGTCAGGGCGTTGGGGTGGTACGGCAGGTTCTCGTCCAGCAGGCGCATGTCGCGGGCCCAGACGAAGCCGACCGGCCAGCGTCCGTCCAGCAGCAGGCTGTCGGTTTCGCGCAGCGTGGCGATGCGCGGGGCGATCTGCGCCGGGTCGATGGCGTCCGGCCATTCGCCCATCAGGCCCATGATCACCGCGTTGTCACTGCCGTGACCGATGCCGGTGGCCGACAGCGAGCCGTACAGGCGCACCTCGATACGCCGCACCCGGGCCAGCAGGTTGCGCTCGCGCAGCCCCTGCACGAACAGCGCTGCGGCGCGCATCGGGCCGACGGTGTGCGAGCTTGAAGGGCCGACACCGATCTTGAACAGGTCGAACACACTGATGGCCATGCCGCGTACCTCTGGCTGCTACGCTGAAAAGGCGGCAATCCGCCGGTTTCGCGCATCATCAGGCTTTTGTCAGCGACCACGACGTCTGCAACCGACGCGCTCTTGTCCAGCAGCGCCGCCCGTTGCCAGGGCAGGACCTGCGCCGTTTTTTTGCGGTGCACATGCGCCAGAACCGCGTTTTTCGAGGCCGACGACACTGTAAGCGACCTCATTGGCACTGGATGCGACCCTGCCTGTACTGGATACGACGCACCCGGTAGGCGTTTGATTTTCGCTGTTAGATGATCGGTACCGACTCGATTGCACGGCCCCTGTCCCGTGGGACATCCGAAAAAAACCAGGAGTCCACCATGAAAGGTTCACCCCCGCTGTTGCTGGCCGCGCTGCTGAGCCTGCCGGCGCTGGCCCAGGCCGTGGAGCCCGAGCAGTGCCACACCGTCAACTTCTCCGACGTCGGCTGGACCGACATCACCGTGACCACTGCAGTCACCAGTGCGGTGCTCGAAGCGCTTGGCTACAAGACCCGCACCACCATGATCTCGGTACCGGTGACCTACAAGTCGCTGGCCGACGGCAAGAACATGGACGTGTTCCTCGGCAACTGGATGCCGACCATGGAAAACGACATCAAGCCTTACCGCGATGCCGGCACCGTCGAGACCGTGCGTGCCAACCTGGAGAATGCCAAGTACACCCTGGCCGTGCCCCAGGCGCTGTATGACAAGGGCCTGAAGAACTTCGCCGACATCGCGAAATTCAAGAAGGAGCTGGACGGCAAGATCTACGGCATCGAGCCTGGCAACGACGGCAACCGCACCATCCAGAGCATGATCGACAAGAATGCCTTCGGCTTGAAGGACGCCGGCTTCAAGGTGGTGGAGTCGAGCGAGGCCGGCATGCTCGCGCAAGTCGACCGTGCCCAGCGCCGTGGCACCGACGTGGTGTTCCTCGGCTGGGAACCGCACCCGATGAACACGCGCTTCAAGATGAAGTACCTCGAAGGCGGCGACGACTTCTTCGGCCCCGACTACGGCAAGGCCACCGTGCTCACCAACACGCGCAAGGGCTACAGCCAGGAGTGCAGCAACGTCGGCCAGTTGCTCAAGAACCTTTCCTTCACCCTGGACATGGAAAGCACCCTGATGGGCAAGGTGCTCGACGACAAGGTCAAGCCCGACGCCGCCGCCAAGGCCTGGCTCAAGCAGAACCCGCAGGTGCTCGACACCTGGCTGGCCGGCGTGACCACCGTGGATGGCAAACCGGGCCTGGAGGCGGCCAAGGCCAAGCTGACGCAGTAAGCACGCCCCGCGCCGGGGGGCGATTGCCCGGCGCGGGTTGTTTCCAATCCCTTGCAGGTGGACGCTCGCTATCATGCTGATCGATCAAAAAATACCCCTGGGCCAGCACATCGCGGCCTTCGTCGAGTGGTTGACGCAACACGGCGCCAACTACTTCGACGCCTTCGCCGAGGCGCTGGAGTTCATGATTCACGGGGTGACCGGGGCGCTGACCTGGTTCAACCCATTCGTCCTGATTGCCCTGGTGGCCCTGATCGCTCACCTGATCCAGCGCAAATGGGCGCTCACCGTATTCTGCGCGCTGTCGTTCCTGCTGATTCTCAACCTCGGCTACTGGCAGGAAACCATGGAAACCCTGGCCCAGGTGCTGTTCGCCACCTTCGTGTGCGTGGCCATCGGCGTGCCGCTGGGCATCCTGGCGGCACACAAGCCGATGTTCTACACCGCCATGCGCCCGGTACTCGACCTGATGCAGACGGTGCCCACGTTCGTGTACCTGATCCCGACCCTGACCCTGTTCGGCCTGGGCGTAGTGCCGGGGCTGATCTCGACGGTGGTGTTCGCGATTGCCGCGCCCATCCGCCTGACCTACCTGGGCATCCGCGACGTGCCGCAGGAACTGCTGGATGCCGGCAAGGCGTTCGGCTGCTCGCGGCGCCAGCTGCTCTCGCGCATCGAGCTGCCGCATGCCATGCCCAGCATCGCGGCGGGGGTCACCCAGTGCATCATGCTGTCGCTGTCGATGGTGGTGATCGCCGCGCTGGTGGGCGCCGACGGTCTGGGCAAACCGGTGGTCAACGCACTCAACACCGCCGATATCGCGCTGGGCTTCGAGGCGGGGCTGGCGATCGTGCTGCTGGCGATCATGCTCGACCGTATCTGCAAGCAACCGGACGCACCGGCAAGGAGTGAAGCATGAGCATCATTCGCTTCGAAGAGGTCGACGTGATCTTCTCGCGCCACCCGCGTGAGGCGCTCAGCCTGCTGGACCAGGGCCTCACGCGTGAACAGATCCTGAAGAAGACCGGCCTGGTGGTCGGCGTCGAGAAAGCCAGCCTGGACATCAACAAGGGCGAGATCTGCGTGCTGATGGGCCTGTCGGGTTCAGGCAAGTCGAGCCTGCTGCGCTGCATCAACGGCCTGAACACGGTGAGCCGCGGCAAGCTGTTCGTCGAGCATGAAGGCGCACAGATCGACATTGCCCACTGCACCCCGGCCGAGCTGAAGATGATGCGCACCCAGCGTATCGCCATGGTGTTCCAGAAGTTCGCCCTGATGCCCTGGCTGACGGTACGCGAGAACATCAGTTTCGGCCTGGAGATGCAGGGCCGGCCCGAGAAGGAGCGGCGCAAGCTGGTGGACGAGAAGCTCGAGCTGGTGGGCCTGACCCAGTGGCGCAACAAGAAGCCCGACGAGCTGTCGGGCGGCATGCAGCAGCGCGTGGGCCTGGCCCGGGCGCTGGCGATGGACGCCGACATCCTGCTGATGGACGAACCGTTCTCGGCGCTCGACCCGCTGATCCGCCAGGGCCTGCAGGACGAGCTGCTTGAGCTGCAACGCAAGCTGGCCAAGACCATCGTGTTCGTCAGCCATGACCTGGACGAGGCCCTAAAGCTCGGCAGCCGCATCGCGATCATGAAGGACGGGCGCATCATCCAGTACAGCAAGCCCGAGGAGATCGTGCTCAACCCGGCGGACGAGTATGTGCGTACCTTTGTCGCGCATACCAACCCGCTCAACGTGCTGTGCGGGCGCAGCCTGATGCGCACGCTGGACAAGTGCAAGCGCATCAACGGTTCGGTATGCCTGGACCCGGGTGGTGATTCTTGGCTGGACCTGGCCGAGGGCAACACCATCAGGGGCGCGCGCCAGGGCGTCAACGGCATGGCCTTGCAGAACTGGGCGCCGGGTGAGGCGGTGGAGGGGCTGGAGCGCAAGCCGACGCTGGTGAATGCCAATATCGGCATGCGTGAGGCGTTGCAGATTCGGTATCAGACCGGCAACAAGCTGGTGTTGCAGGAAGGGAATCAGGTGGTGGGGATATTGGGCGACAGCGAGCTGTATCACGCGTTGTTGGGCAAGAATCTGGGGTGAAGCGGATGGCTTCTTCGCCGGCAAGGTCAGCGCATGACTTGCCAGCGAGGGGGCCGTGAGGGCAAGACGTCGATATGAATTCTTTTTCTGGCAAGTTTGAACTGTGGGGCAGGGTTTTCAAGTTTGAAAGTAAAAACTGTCTATTCTCATGCTGACAGCCGCTTATGGTGGGGCGGTCATGGGGGGCGTAATTCTCGTATTGACGCTGTGGGGGCGTAGTAAAGGGTGCGATTTCCCAATTAATGACAATTCAATACTTAGCCCGCTTCCGAAAACACTGCTTCCATAAAAACAGAGCTTATACACAAGACTCACACTTCTATTTTTATAGGGGCATATTAAAACCTCCTGCTATTTTTGCACAAAAAGCCAACTAACCTTGAAAATGCATAAGGATATTTACTTACCTCACGCCTACTGATAGCACCATCCAGCTCAAACGAATTCATGTATTTTTTTACGCTTCTTACTGAAACACCAGGAACACTACCAACTCTATCCAGACCACTTTCCACATTATCAATCAAGTATGCACCCCTGTTCTGGCGAAAACCAAATCTGACCACTATGTTTTCCTCAAACACAACAGCGCCCTCATCATTACCATCCCAGAAATAAAAACTTATATTATCGAGCGATCCGCCCCGTAAGTCTCGATAATCCCAATACGCTTTCAGCAGCGTGGTTAATCTAACCTTCGGCTCAACACCCAATCCAGTGCCGACAGATTCATCTGCAAAAAAATACAACTTGTGCATCAGACTAAGCCCAGTATTTCTATGAGGCACAATAATTTCTTTTTCGTAAGCGTGACAGTCTGACTTATCACCCACCAATTCATACCCGTAGTCCTCTAGGGTGGAGCGCTCCATATCAGGCAGCCCAAGAACCTCTAAATCCTCAAATGTTAATTTATCCAAAAAAATATTAAATATTTCGAAAAATGTAGTTCTCAACATTGTTTTCACCAAGAATTTAATAACATGGTTCGTTCCAGCGGAGTGATGCCACGGCCTGGCTCGAAGAGGTAGTACTTTATTCACTGCCATACCGGTCATTCAGCATGGGCTGTCAGCTTGGAGCATAAGTAAACGTCTCTGGCATCCGAAGGGGCCTTCTTGTAGAGGCCTAAACGCATACAATTACTTTAGAGCCAAAAAACACTTTATTTAAGTGCAACTTTACTTATCGACTTTAAAGTGCCTGTCCAACTTCAAAAATTGCCCACCCCCTCATTATTTGAAGCCCTTTTATTTTTAGTTTAATTTCCGACCCCTCTGCTTTGACGTAGAAACCTAGCAAGGCGATTTTTTCTTCTATTTCGTCTACATGACTAAACAGCATAGCATTTGCCGCACTTTCAAGCTCTTTGAACAAATTCCGGCACCTCGAGAACTCTTTGACTGGAGAGAACCTCCCTTGCTTCTTGGGGTTGTCACCAACCTGCAATATGATCTGCCCCAAGCACTTATCATCTTTATCAAATAAGTAAAACAGTTCTTCAGTTATTGACATCTCGTTTCATCCCTCAGCGCATTTGATAGACCGACTAAATTTTAGTCACTAAATCCATCCCTTCCATCCGGATGAATAATTCTCGCATGATTGGGAAATTTATTCGTCGGATCACTGATTACATCGAATCCCGCAGCCCTAATACTTTCTGCTGTTCCCGACGCAACTGTACCCGCTGCACGTTGTAACCCGCTGGCCTTGGGAAAGGCAAAACCCGAAAAAGTGCGCAACTTCTTGCGCAGTTGTTAAAAGTCGAGAATCGACTTTTTCGTGCTTTCCCTGGTCGCCAGCCAGCAAACCTTTTAATTTATTTATCGTTCGTCAGCGCTGTAGAACGCCAACGCATCGCCAGCAAAAAAAAGGCCCTGCCGTCACCGGCAGGGCCCTTCTTCATTCAGCTATCTACCATCAGCTGTACACACGCCCCAGCAACTGGCGATGACTCTCGAACTGATCCAGCACGTCGCGGGTGATCTGCTCGACGGTAAAGCCCATCAGGTCGTACTCCTGGCTGCCGTTGTGCAGGTACACCTCGGCCCGGTAGTAACGCTGGCGCACGTCGCCTTCACCCTGCGCCGGCGCTTCGCTCGGCGCCGCCAGGTAGCCGTCCAGGCTCACTTCGTAGACAAACGGGTTGCCCTCCTCCATCTCGATGCGCAAGCCCATCGCCTCGCGCGACTGGCCGACGCGGCTCTGCACCTGCAGGCCCATGCCCTGCAACTGCACCGCCGCCTCTTTCAGCGCCGGGCTCACCTGCTTGTCCATGAAGCGCTGCACCATCGCCTGGGTCGGCTGCAGGTCCAGCTGGGTGAGGCGCTCGCTGAAGCCGCGACGGCCACGCGCCGCCAGTTCGGCCTGCTCCTGCTCGACCTGGGTGTCCTGCTTCATGGCCTTGAACAGGCCGAACATGAACACCACCAGCACCACCGAGAACGGCAGCCCGGCCAGTACCACCATGGTCTGCATGGCCTGGAAGTTGCCCACCAGCAACAGCCCGATGGTCACCAGGGTGATGATCGCCGACCACAGGATACGCAGCCAGTGCGGCGCATCCTCGTCCACGTCGCCGCCCTTGCACGACAGGTTGGCCATCATCACCGCGCCCGAGTCAGCCGGGGTGAGGAACAGCACGAAGCCGACGAACACCGCCACACCAACCACGATCTTGGCCGCCGGGAAGTGCTCCAGCAGCTGGTAGATCGACATCGCCGGTTGTTCCACCGCCGTGCGCCCAAGCTCCACCGCACCGTGGTTGATCACCAGGTCCAGCGCGGTGTTGCCGAAGATTGACAGCCACGCCAGGGTAAAGCCCAACGGAATCAGCAGCACGCCGGCCACCAACTCGCGCACGGTGCGGCCACGGGAGATACGCGCGATGAACATGCCCACGAACGGGGCCCAGGAAATCCACCAGGCCCAGTAGAACAGGGTCCACAGGCCCAGCCAGCCTTCGGACCTGGCGTTGTTGCCTTCGTACACGTAGAGGTCGAAGGTCTTGAGGATCACGCCGTTGAGGTAGTCGCCGATGTTCTGCACGAAACCGTTGAGCAGGTGCAGGGTGTCACCGAACAGCAGCACGAACAGCAGCAGGCCGCTGAACAGCAGGATGTTCAGGTTGGACAGGCGGCGAATGCCGTTCTCCACGCCCGACACCGCCGCGATCGTGGCCACGGTGCTCATCACCAGGATCACCATCAGCAGGTTGGTGTTGCTGTGCTGCATGCCGAACAGGTACTCCAGGCCCGAGGACACCTGCATCGCACCGATGCCCAGGTTTGTCACCAGGCCCAGCAGGGTCACGAACATGCCGAAGATGTCCACTGTGTGCCCGGCAGCCCCCTTGACCCAGCGCTCACCCACCAGCGGGTACAGCGCCGAACGCAAGGCCAGTGGCTGGTTGTGGCGGTAGGCGAAGTATGCCACGGCCAGGCCCACCAGCGCATAGATCGCCCAGCCGTGCAGGCCCCAGTGCAGGAAGGTCAGCTGCATGCCCTGGCGTGCGGCCTCCAGGCTGGCCGGCGCACCGGCAGGCGGGTTGAAGTAGTGGTCCAGCGGTTCGGACGCGCCAAAGTACAGCAGCGAGATACCGATACCGGAGGAGAACAGCATGCCGGCCCAGGCACCGTAGCTGAAGTCGGGCTTGTCGTCCTTGCCGCCAAGCTTGAGCTTGCCGTAGGAGGAAAACGCCAGCCCGATGACGAACAGCAGGTAGCCGCCGATCACCAGCATGTAGTACCAGCCGAAGCTGCGCGACAGCCAGGCTTGGGCCTGGCCGAGAATTTGACCGGCCGTGTCCGGGGCGGCGATCAGCAAGGCAGTCAACAACAGGATCAGCAGCGCCGTGGTGTAGAACACCACGCTGTTGACCCGGACCCTCTCGGCAGGGGTCTTTATCAGGGAGGCAGAACTCATTGCACAGATGCTCCAGGCAGTGCGAGAGAAAACACGAAACGACCCGTCACCCGCGCAATTGGTGCAATAGCCCCACTGCGTCAGGTGTTATAAAAGCACCTTGAAAAACCGTGATCCCAAACCGATTGCGTTGAAAAAAACAGAAAAAGGGTCCCGATCCGAGGGCCCGCCGAACGGTGCGACACCGCTGGGCAATTCTGATCAACGTTTCGTTTAAACCCGTGCACGCCTTGCATTACGGGGGTTACACGTCTTTTTAGGGTGCCAATCGGCGTCAGTGACGGGCCACAAAAACCTGTCAATGGCGCGAATTGTCGCAGAGCTTATTCTTTGTTGATTGAACGTTCAATCAAAACAAAATAGACTGGTCTTCGCCGAGTCAGCCGCCTGTCGTCTGCCCGAAGGCCTGAGGAGATTTGCCAGATGCCCAAGGTCGGTATGCAACCCATTCGCCGCCAGCAGTTGATCGAAGCCACGTTGATGGCGGTAGACCAGGTCGGCATGGGGGACGCCAGCATTGCGCTGATCGCCCGTTTGGCCGGTGTGTCGAACGGCATCATCAGTCACTACTTCCAGGACAAGAACGGCCTGATCGCAGCGACCATGCGGTACTTGATGAACGTGCTGATCGACAACGTCGCGGCACGTCGCCAGGCGCTCACGGAGGACACCCCGCGCGCCCACCTGAAGGTGATCGTCGAGGGCAACTTCGACGCCAGTCAGGTCAACGGCCCGGCAATGAAAACCTGGTTGGCCTTCTGGGCCGCCAGCATGCACCAGCCGTCTTTGCACCGGTTGCAGCGGATCAACGATCACCGCTTGTATTCCAACCTGTGCTGCCAGTTCCGCCGTGTGTTGCCGCTGCCCGAAGCCCGCAGCGCGGCCCGCGGGCTGGCTGCCCTGATCGACGGGCTGTGGCTGCGCGGCGCGCTGTCGGGAGATGCCTTCGATACCGACCAGGCGCAGCAGATCGCTTACGAATACATGGATTCACAACTGGCTAAACAGAGCAGCCCGGCTCTACAGGACCCGGCCTCTGAACCACTGCGCGTCGCGAGTGCCAAACAAGCAGGAGCACAGCGCGGATAGCCAACACACACTGCACTTGCGAGGACACTATGGCCCGTTTCGAAACGCAAAAACTCTACATTGACGGTGGTTATGTCGACGCTTCCAGCGGCGCCACCTTCGACGCCATCAACCCGGCCAACGGCGAAGTCCTCGCCCAGGTGCAACGTGCCAACCAGGCCGACGTGGAGCGCGCAGTGGAAAGCGCCGAGCGCGGCCAGAAAGTCTGGGCGGCCATGACCGCCATGCAGCGTTCGCGCATCCTGCGCCGCGCCGTCGACATCCTGCGCGAGCGCAACGACGAGCTGGCTGCACTGGAAACCCTGGACACCGGCAAGTCCTACTCCGAAACCCGCTACGTCGACATCGTCACCGGTGCCGACGTGCTCGAATACTACGCAGGCCTGGTGCCGGCCATCGAAGGCGAGCAGATCCCGCTGCGCGACAGCTCGTTCGTGTACACCCGTCGCGAGCCGCTGGGCGTGACCGTGGGTATCGGCGCCTGGAACTACCCGATCCAGATCGCCCTGTGGAAATCCGCCCCGGCCCTGGCCGCCGGCAACGCGATGATCTTCAAGCCCTCGGAAGTCACCTCGCTGACCACCCTGAAACTGGCCGAGATCTACACCGAAGCCGGCCTGCCGGACGGCGTGTTCAACGTACTGACCGGCAGCGGCCGCGACGTCGGCACCTACCTCACCGAACACCCGCGCATCGAGAAGGTCTCGTTCACCGGCGGCACCGCCACCGGCAAGAAGGTCATGGCCAGCGCCTCGAGCTCCTCGCTCAAGGAAGTCACCATGGAGCTGGGCGGCAAGTCGCCGCTGATCATCTGTGAAGACGCCGACCTGGACCGCGCCGCCGACATCGCGATGATGGCCAACTTCTACAGCTCGGGCCAGGTGTGCACCAACGGCACCCGCGTGTTCATCCCGGCCTCGCTCAAAGCCGCCTTCGAAGCCAAGATCGCCGAGCGCGTGGCGCGCATCCGCATCGGCAACCCGCAGGACGAGAACACCAACTTCGGCCCGCTGGTCAGCTTCGCCCACATGGAAAGCGTGCTGGGCTACATCGCCAAGGGCAAGCAAGAAGGTGCCCGCGTACTGTGTGGCGGCGAGCGCCTGACCGACGGCGAGTTCGCCAAGGGCGCCTTCGTGGCCCCGACCGTCTTCACCGACTGCCGTGACGACATGACCATCGTCAAGGAAGAGATCTTCGGCCCGGTGATGAGCATCCTCTCCTACGAGACCGAAGAAGAAGTCATCCGTCGCGCCAACGACACCGACTACGGCCTGGCCGCCGGTGTCTGCACCAACGACATCAGCCGCGCGCACCGCATCATCCATCAGCTGGAAGCGGGCATCTGCTGGATCAACGCCTGGGGCGAATCGCCGGCCGAGATGCCGGTCGGTGGCTACAAGCAATCCGGTGTCGGCCGTGAAAACGGTGTCAGCTCGCTGGCCCAGTACACGCGGATCAAGTCGGTACAGGTCGAGCTGGGCAACTACGCCTCGGTGTTCTAAGCACCCGTGTAGCCGCGCCCGGGCCGCTAGGTCCGGGCGCCTCCCCCGCTCCCCTGCTCACTGCCTATGAGGGTACGCAACATGTCCCACGTTTTTGACTACATCATCGTCGGGGCCGGCTCGGCCGGTAACACCCTGGCGACCCGCCTGACCGAAGACGAAGGCGTCACCGTATTGCTGCTGGAAGCCGGCGGCCCGGACTACCGCTTCGACTTCCGCACCCAGATGCCGGCCGCACTGGCCTTCCCGCTGCAGGGCCGACGCTACAACTGGGCCTACGAGACCGACCCGGAGCCGCACATGGACGGCCGCCGCATGGAATGTGGCCGCGGCAAGGGCCTGGGCGGCTCCTCGCTGATCAACGGCATGTGCTACATCCGCGGCAACGCCATGGACTACGACGGCTGGGCCAAGCTGCCAGGCCTGGAAGACTGGTCGTACCTGGACTGCCTGCCGTACTTCCGCAAGGCCGAAACCCGTGACATCGGCCCCAACGACTACCATGGCGGCGAAGGCCCGGTGAGCGTCACCACGCCAAAAGCCGGCAACAACCCCCTGTTCCACGCCATGGTCGAAGCCGGCGTGCAGGCCGGTTACCCGCGCACCGAAGACCTGAACGGCTACCAGCAGGAAGGCTTCGGCCCGATGGACCGCACCGTGACGCCCAAGGGCCGTCGCGCCAGCACCGCCCGCGGCTACCTGGACACCGCCAAGAAACGCTCGACCCTGACCATCGTCACCCATGCCCTGAGCGACCGCGTGCTGTTCGAAGGCAAGCGCGCCGTAGGCGTGACCTACCTGGTGGGCGCCAGCGAAGAGCGCGTCGAAGCCCGTGCCCGCAAGGAAGTCATCGTGTGCAGCGGCGCCATCGCCTCGCCACAGTTGCTGCAGCGCTCCGGCGTGGGCCCGGCGGCCCTGCTCGAAAGCCTGAACATCCCTGTGGTGCACGACCTGCCGGGCGTGGGCGAGAACCTGCAGGATCACCTCGAACTGTACCTGCAGTACGCCTGCACCCAGCCGGTGTCGCTGTACCCGTCGCTGCTCTGGTACAACCAGCCGGCCATCGGTGCACAGTGGCTGTTCGCGGGCACCGGCATCGGCGCCAGCAACCAGTTCGAGGCCGGCGGCTTCATCCGCTCGCGCCCGGAATTCGAATGGCCGAACATCCAGTACCACTTCCTGCCGGTGGCGATCAATTACAACGGCAGCAACGGCGTGCAGGAACACGGCTTCCAGGCGCACATGGGCTCGATGCGTTCGCCTAGCCGCGGGCGTATCCAGCTCAAGTCCAAGGACCCGCGCCAGCACCCGAGCATCCTGTTCAACTACATGGCCACCGAGCAGGACTGGCAGGAGTTCCGTGACGGTATCCGCCTGACCCGCGAGATCATGGCGCAGCCGGCGCTGGACGCCTACCGTGGCCGCGAGATCAGCCCCGGTGCCGATGTGCAGACCGACGAGCAGCTGGACACATTCATCCGCGAGCACGCCGAGACCGCGTTCCACCCATCGTGCTCGTGCAAGATGGGCATCGACGAGATGGCGGTGGTCGACGGCCAGGGCCGCGTGCATGGCATGCAGGGCCTGCGCGTGGTGGATGCCTCGATCATGCCGATCATCACCACCGGCAACCTGAATGCGCCGACGATCATGATGGCCGAGAAGATCGCCGACAAGATCCGTGGCCGCCAGCCATTGCCGCGCAGCACGGCCAAGTACTATGTGGCCAATGGTGCACCGGTGAAGGGCAAGCCGATGCGTGAGGTGCCGCAGGCTTAAGACCCTGCTGCCCCCATCGCGGGTCAAGCCCGCTCCCACAGAGACCAATGTGATCCTTGTGGGAGCGGGCTTGACCCGCGATGGGGGCGGTACATTCACAGCAGATCAAGCACCCCTGCGGTGCTTTTTTTGTGCCCGCGATAATCGCTTTACAGCCCGCCAACCTCACAGGTTAGAATCCTTGGCACGCGACCTGCTAGCTGAAGTCAGGCAAAAAGCAAGTCGCGCCTCTTTCTGCAATCCCCCCTGGAGTACTGCCTTTGGATGCGTCCACCATCAATAGCCTGTTCTTGATCGGCGCATTGCTGGTAGGTGCAAGTATCCTGGTCAGTTCACTCTCCTCGCGCCTGGGCATCCCGATCCTGGTGATCATCCTGGCAGTGGGCATGGTTGCCGGCGTCGACGGCGGCGGCATCATCTTCAACAACTACCCGACCGCCTACCTGGTTGGCAACCTGGCACTGGCCGTGATCCTGCTCGACGGCGGCCTGCGCACCCGCGTCTCGAGTTTTCGCGTGGCCCTGTGGCCGGCGCTGTCGCTGGCCACGGTGGGGGTGATGATCACCACCGGCCTCACCGGCCTGGCCGCCGCCTGGCTGTTCGACCTGAGCCTGATGCAGGGCCTGCTGATCGGCGCCATCGTCGGCTCCACCGACGCCGCCGCGGTGTTCTCGCTGCTGGGCGGCAAGGGCCTCAACGAGCGGGTGACGGCCACCCTGGAAATCGAGTCGGGCAGCAACGACCCGATGGCGGTGTTCCTCACCGTGACCCTGATCGAGATGATCGCCAGCGGCCAGAACGGCCTGCACTGGGGCCTGCTCGGCCACCTGGTGCGCGAATTCGGCATCGGCAGCCTGCTGGGCCTGGGCGGCGGCTGGCTGATGCTGCAGCTGGTCAACCGCATGAACCTGGCCGGCGGCCTGTACCCGATCCTGGTGATCAGCGGCGGCCTGGTGGTGTTCGCGCTCACCAACGCCCTGCACGGCAGCGGCTTCCTGGCCGTGTACCTGTGCGGCCTGGTGCTGGGCAACCGGCCGATCCGCAGCCGCCACGGCATCCTGCACATGCTCGACGGCATGGCCTGGCTGGCCCAGATCGGCATGTTCCTGGTGCTGGGCCTGCTGGTCACGCCCCACGACCTGCTACCCATCGCGCTGCCGGCCCTGGGCCTGGCGCTGTGGATGATCCTGTTCGCGCGGCCGCTGTCGGTGATGATCGGCCTGCTGCCATTCAAGGCCTTCCATGGCCGCGAAAAGGTGTTCATCTCGTGGGTCGGCCTGCGCGGCGCGGTGCCGATCATCCTTGCGGTGTTCCCGCTGATGGCCGGGCTGCCGCATGCCCAGCTGTACTTCAACCTGGCCTTCTTCATCGTACTGGTGTCGCTGCTGGTGCAGGGCACCAGCCTGCCGTGGGTGGCGCGCCTGCTCAAGGTGACCGTGCCGCCCGACCCGGCGCCGATCTCGCGCTCGGCCCTGGAAGTGCACATCACCAGCGAGTGGGAGCTGTTCGTGTATCGCCTGGGTGCGGAGAAGTGGTGCATCGGTGCCGCCCTGCGCGAGCTGAAAATGCCCGAAGGCACGCGTATCGCTGCCCTGTTTCGCGGTCAGCAACTGCTCCATCCGTCGGGAAGTACCACCCTCGAAGTCGGCGACCTGCTGTGCGTGATCGGCCACGAACACAACCTGCCGGCGCTGGGCAAGCTGTTCAGCCAGGCGCCGCAACGCGGCCTGGACCTGCGTTTCTTCGGCGACTTCGTGCTCGAAGGTGACGCAGAACTGGGGGCTGTAGCGGCGTTGTACGGTTTGCAGCTCGACGGCCAGGACCCGCACCAGCCGCTGGCGCACTTCATCGAGCAGAAGGTCGGCGGCGCACCGGTGGTGGGCGACCAGATCGAATGGAACAACACCCTGTGGACCGTTGCGCTGATGGAAGGGAACAAGATCCTCAAAGTGGGTATCAAATTCCCCGAAGGTTCTCGACCCGGCCCCGGGTTGTTCCTTTAAACTTCGATTCTCTGCCCGGTTCTACGACGTCTGCCTATGTCCCTGCGCACTGTTGTTAGCGCAGCCCTGCTCGGGCTGTGCCTGTCCCTCTCCTTCGCCCAGGCGGCGGAACCCCCCACCACGGCAAGCGTCCAGCACAGCCTGGACAAGATCGCCGAGCGCAAGCTGCCGGAGGCCGACCAGAAGGCCCTGCAGCAAGTGCTGGAGCAGACCCTTGGCCTGCTGGCCTCGCGCGACGACTACGACAAGCGCCTGGCCGCGCTCAAGCAGCAACTGGCCGACGCCCCGCGCCAGACCAGCGAAAACCAGCGCGAGCTGACCCGGCTCAAGGACACCAAGACCCTGCCCGTGGCGCAGCGCTACGCCAGCATGGGCGTGCCGCAGCTGGAGCAGTTGCTGTCCGAGCGCACCACCCAGCAGGGCGAGCTGCAGAAGGCGCTGTCCGAAGCCAACAGCCTGATCATCAACTCCCAGACCCGCCCCGAGCGCGCCCAGGCCGAGATCAGCAGCAACCAGACCCGCACCCAGCAGATCAACAGCATCCTCAAGCTGGGCAAGGACAACGGCAAGAGCCTCTCGGCCGACCAGCGCAACCAGCTCAATGCCGAACTCGCCTCGCTCAACGCGCTGACCCTGCTGCGCCGCCAGGAACTGGCCGGCAACAGCCTGCTGCAAGACCTGGGCAACAGCCAGCACGACCTGCTGATCGAGCGCGCCACACGCCTTGAGCAGGAGATCCAGGACCTGCAGACGCTGATCAACCAGAAGCGCCTGGCGCAGTCGCAGCAGACCGTCACCGAACAGTCCATCGAGGCACAGAAGGCCGGCGGCAGCAGCGTGCTGGCCACCGAAAGCGCCACCAACCTGAAGCTGTCCGACTACCTGCTGCGCAGCACCGACCGCCTCAACGAGCTGACCCAGCAGAACCTGCAGACCAAGCAGCAGCTCGACAGCCTGACCCAGGCCGACCAGGCACTGGACGAACAGATCAGCGTGCTCAAGGGCAGCCTGTTGCTGTCCAAGATCCTCTACAAGCAGAAGCAGGCCCTGCCGCACCTGAAGGTCGATCGCGACCTGGCCGACCAGATCGCCGACATTCGCCTGTACCAGTTCGAGGTCAACCAGCAGCGCGAGCAGATCAGCAGCCCCAGCAGCTACGTCGACAAGCTGCTGGCCACCCAGCCGCCCGACAGCGTCACCCCACAGTTGCGCAAGGCCCTGCTGGAGGTGGCGATCACCCGCAGCGATTTGCTGGAGCGGCTCAACCGCGAGCTGAGCGCCCTGCTCAACGAATCCATCACCCTGCAACTGAACCAGAAGCAGCTGCTGAGCACCGCACAGAACCTGCGCGGCACCCTCGACGAACAGATGTTCTGGATCCCCAGCAACAAGCCGCTGGACTTCGAATGGCTGCGCAGCGTGCCCGAACGCCTGCAAAAGCAGGTGGTGAGCCTGCCGTGGGGGTCGGGCATCAACGAACTGGCCGACGGCCTGACGCAGCGCCCGCTGCTGTTCCTGCCGCTGCTGTTGCTGATCGGCGCCCTGCTGTGGCGGCGCAAGTACCTGTATGCGCGGCTGAACAAGGTTCACCAGGATGTGGGCCACTTCAAGCGTGACAGCCAGTGGCACACGCCCCAGGCCATTCTGATCAATATCCTGCTGGCGATGCCGCTGAGCCTGGGCCTGGCGCTGTGCGGCTATGCGCTGCAGATCGACGCCCGCGGCCAGAACGCCAACCTGGGCGCCGCGCTGTGGCAGATCGCCCAGGCCTGGCTGGTGTTCTACACCGCCTACCGGATTCTGGCGCCCGGCGGCGTGGCCGAGCTGCACTTTCGCTGGGAGAAGGCCCAGGTCGAGTTCTTGCGCGGCTGGATCCGCCGCCTGGGCAGCGTGGTACTGGCGCTGGTCGGCGTGGTGGCGGTGGCCGAGCACCAGCCCTCGGCGCTGGCCGACGACGTGCTCGGCATCGGTGTGGTACTGACCTGTTACGCACTGATGGCCTGGCTGCTCAGCCGCCTGCTGCTGAGCAGCCCCGCGCACCGCAATACCTCGCTGTTTCGCAAGGCCGTGGGCGTGGCGTTCACGGCGCTTCCGGTGGCGCTGTTCATTGCCGTGTGCTTTGGCTACTACTACACCGCACTCAAGCTCACCGACCGCCTGATCGACACCCTGTACCTGCTGATGTTCTGGCTGGTGATCGAGGCAGCCTTCGTGCGCGGCCTGGCCGTGGCCGCCCGGCGCCTGGCCTACCAGCGCGCACTGAGCAAGCGCCAGGCCACCAAGGAAGGGCTCGATGGCGAGGTGATCGTCGAGGAGCCGACCCTGGACATCGAGCAGGTCAACCAGCAGTCGCTGCGCCTGATCCGCCTGGCCCTGCTGGGCGGCTTCATCGCCGCGCTGTACTGGGTGTGGGCCGACCTGATCAGCGTGTTCGCCTATCTCGACAACATCACCCTGTACGAGTACACCAGCGGCAGCGGCGCGGCCATGAGCATGGTGCCGATCAGCCTGGGCGACCTGCTCGGGGCACTGGTGATCATCGGCATCACCTTCGCCCTGGCCGGCAACCTGCCGGGGCTGCTCGAGGTGCTTGTGCTGTCACGCCTGAACCTGGCCCAGGGCAGCGCGTATGCGACCACCACGTTGCTGTCGTACGTGATTGCCGGGGTGGGCTTCGTCACCACGCTGTCGACCCTCGGCGTCAGCTGGGACAAGCTGCAATGGCTGGTGGCGGCGCTGTCGGTGGGCCTGGGCTTCGGCATGCAGGAGATCTTCGCCAACTTCATCTCCGGCATCATGATCCTGTTCGAGCGCCCGGTGCGCATCGGCGACACCATCACCATCGGCAACCTGTCGGGCACGGTGAGCAAGATCCGCATCCGCGCCACCACCATCACCGACTTCGACCGCAAGGACATCATCGTCCCCAACAAGACCTTCATCACCGGCCAGTTGATCAACTGGTCGCTGACCGACACCATCACCCGCGTCACCCTCAAGCTGGGCGTGGACTACGGCTCGGACCTGGACCTGGTACGCACCCTGCTGCTGCAGGCAGCCAACGAGAACCCGCGGGTGCTCAAGGAACCAGCACCGATCGTGTACTTCCTGAACTTCGGCGAGAGTACCCTGGACCACGAACTGCGCATGCACGTGCGTGACCTGGGCGACCGCAACCCGGTACTCGACGAGATCAACCGCTACATCAACAAGGAATTCAAGCGCCAGCACATCAACATCTCGTTCCGCCAGATGGAGGTGTACCTGAAGAACATGCAGGGCCAGGAGTACAAGATGGTACCGGTCGAAGCGCCGAACAAGACCGTGCTGCCCGAGCCCCCCACCGATGCGCCAGGAGATGGCCGTTGAAATCCCTCGACGAACTGACCTTCGACAACCGCTTCGCCCGCCTGGGCGATGCGTTCTCCACCCACGTGCTGCCCGAGCCGATTGCCGAGCCGCGCCTGGTCGTGGCCAGCGACGCGGCCATGGCACTGCTCGACCTGGACCCTACCGAGGCGCATTCCCCGGTGTTCGCCGAGCTGTTCAGCGGACACAAGCTGTGGGCCGAGGCCGAGCCGCGGGCGATGGTGTATTCGGGGCATCAGTTCGGTTCGTACAACCCGCGCCTGGGTGACGGTCGCGGGCTGTTGCTGGGCGAGGTGTACAACGATGCCGGCGAGCACTGGGACCTGCACCTCAAGGGTGCCGGGCAGACGCCGTATTCACGCATGGGCGATGGCCGTGCGGTGCTGCGCTCGTCGATCCGCGAGTTCCTCGCCTCCGAGGCCCTGCACGCGCTGGGCATCCCCAGCAGCCGCGCGCTGTGCGTGATCGGCTCGAGCACGCCGGTGTGGCGCGAAACCCAGGAGCGCGCGGCGATGGTGCTGCGCCTGGCGCCCAGCCATGTGCGCTTTGGCCACTTCGAATACTTCTACTACACCCGCCAACCCGAGCAGCAGCGCGAGCTGGCCGAGCACGTGCTCAACCTGCACTTTGCCGAGTGCCGCGAGCAGCCCGAGCCGTACCTGGCGATGTTCCGTACCATCGTCGAACGCAATGCCGAGCTGATTGCGCGCTGGCAGGCCTATGGTTTCTGCCACGGGGTGATGAACACCGACAACATGTCGATCCTGGGCATCACCTTCGACTTCGGGCCGTTTGCCTTCCTCGACGACTTCGATGCCGGCTTCATCTGCAACCATTCCGACGACCAGGGGCGCTACAGCTTCAGCAACCAGGTGCCGATCGCACACTGGAACCTGAGCGCGCTGGCCCAGGCGCTGACCCCGTTCATCAGCGTCGAGGCGCTGAAGGAAACGCTGGGGCTGTTCCTGCCGTTGTACCAGGCCCATTACCTGGACCTGATGCGTCGACGCCTGGGGCTGACCGAGGCGCGCGATGACGATTCGGCGCTGGTCGAGCGCTTGCTGGGGCTGATGAACAAGGGCGCTGTGGACTACACGCTGTTCTTCCGCAAGCTGGGTGATCAGCCGGCGGCGCAGGCCGTGCGGGTGGTGCGCGACGATTTCGTCGACCTGGCCGGGTTCGATGCCTGGGCGGTGGAGTACCTGGCGCGCCTGGACCAGGAGCCGGGCAATGCCGAAGGCCGGCGCGCGCGGATGCACGCGGTGAACCCGCTGTACATTCTGCGCAACTACCTGGCGCAGCGTGCCATCGAGGCGGCTGAAGGCGGGAATTACGAGGAAGTGCGACGCCTGCACCAGGTGCTGACACGGCCGTTCGAGGAACAGCCGGGGATGCAGGCCTATGCCGAACGCCCGCCCGAGTGGGGCAAGCATCTGGAGATCAGTTGTTCATCCTGAGATCGCAGCGCCTGCTTCGCGGGTCAAGCCCGCTCCCACAGGTACTGCGGTGTTCTTGTGGGAGCGGGCTTGACCCGCGATAGAGCGCGCAGCGCTCGCAGCTTCAGTTGTCGACCCACCAGTTCAGCAACGTCTCATCCTCGTCGTCATCGAGGTTCTGGTAGATGTTGGCGTAATACCACTGCACCCCCGTCGCCTCCCGAAACCGGTCGAACACCGGGCGAATCGCCTCGAACCCATTGCTCGCCGGCACTGCCAGCGTCAGGTTGCCTTTGTAGCGACCATCCAGCGTGCCGCCCAGCAACGTCTGCACCTCGCTTTCCAGCGTGTCGACGGCATCCTGGGGCAGATCGTCGGCGTAGACATGGATGCAAAAATTGCCACCCCGGCGCACCACCTCGACATGCTGATCGGGGATGGCCGTGCAGATGATGTCGCCGCGCGCCATGTTCAGCGCCAGCCCCGGCGACGACAGCAGTTCATAGGTATGTTCGCCCACTTCGCGCACCGGCACGCTTTCGAACACCGGCTCGCCGTTCTTCTTTCTGTCGACGAATACACGAATGTGCGGTGAATGCTGGCAATCCATCGGTCTGTCCCTGGCCTGTTCAGAAAGGCCGCATGCTAAACCATTACAGCCTCTTCGCCAGCATCGCTGGCTTATCTGGCAGGCTATGGCATCTTGCAATCCATCCTCATCACCTCCAGATACCCAACATCACCTGACGCATCCGGACTCCCACCATGACCGACCCCCTCCACATCCCCTGCCCCCACTGCAACGGCCTCAACCGCATCCCCGCCGCACGCCTGAGGGACGCGCCCAAGTGCGGGCGCTGCAAGGGTGAAGTGCTGTTGCACAAGCCATTCGAATTGAAACAGGGCGACTACGCCAGCCAGATCAAGGGCGACCTGCCATTGCTGATCGATGTGTGGGCCGACTGGTGCGGGCCCTGCAAGGCGTTCGGCCCGGTCTTCGAACAGGCCGCCGGCCAACTGGCCGGACGCTGCCGCCTGGCCAAGCTCGACAGCGAAGCCAATCAGCAACTGGCCGGGCAGCTGGGCATACGCTCCATTCCCAGCCTGATCCTGTTCAAGAACGGCCGCGAAGTGGCGCGCCAGAGCGGCGCCTTCCCACTCCAGCAACTGCTGGAATGGCTGCGCAGCCAAGGGGTCTAGGCGTTTTCCAGCAACGTATGCAGTTCGACGAACTGCTGGGTCAGCTTGTGCCGCGGTTCCAGGTGAATCAGCGGCAGGCTGGCCTGGTGGGACTCGCGCATCTTCACCGAGCTGTTGAGATACACCGGCAGCACCGGCAAGCCTTCGGCAATCAGTTCGTCGAGCATCTGCTGCGGCAGGCTGGCGCGCGCCTGGAACTGGTTGACCACGATGCCCTCGACTTCCAGGCCCTCGTTGTGGTCTTCCTTGAGCTCTTCGATCTCGGCCAGCAGGCCGTACAGCGCCTGACGCGAGAAGCTGTCGCAGTCGAAGGGGATCAATACGCGATCGGCGGCGATCAACGCTGAAACCGCATAGAAGTTCAGCGCAGGCGGGGTGTCCAGGTAAATGCGGTCGTAATCGTCGGACAGCTCGTCCAGCAGTTTTCGCAGTTTGTTGATCTTGTGCTTGGCCTCGAGCTTGGGCTGCAGGTCGGCCAGCTCTGCCGTGGCGGTCACCACATGCAGGTTGTCGAACGGGGTTTCATAGATGTCGACCTTGTTCTTCTTGGCGAACGGCCCCGAGGACAGGGTCTGCTTGAAGAAGTCGGCAATGCCCATGGGAATGTCCTCGCCGGTCAGGCCGGTGAGGTACTGGGTCGAGTTGGCCTGGGCGTCCAGGTCGATCAACAGGGTTCGATAGCCTTCATTGGCACTGACGGCCGCCAGGTTGCAGGCAATGCTCGACTTGCCCACGCCACCTTTCTGATTGAACACCACGCGCCGCATGAACAGACCTCCATGTGAAAGGAACTACCGAGTATGTGAGGGTTGCGCCGGTTTAGCCAGTGCCTTTCAGCCCTGCGTCTGGGCCTGGCGGATCAACAGTTCGGTGAACGCCCGGGCCATCGCCGACACGTCCTCGCGCCGCTGCGCCAGCCATACCGCTGTCACCGCGTCGGCGTCGAGCAAGGTGCGGTACACCACCCCGTCGATGCGCATGCGCTTGAACGACGCCGGCAGCACCGACACCCCAAGCCCCGCCGATACCAGGCCGATGATGGTCATGGCCTCGCCTGCCTCCTGGGCAAAGTGCGGGCTGAAGCCGGCCGAGCGCGCCAGGCTGAGCAACTGCGCGTGCAGGCCGCTGCCGTAGCTGCGCGGGAAGAACACGAACGGCTCCTGGGCCAGGGCCGCCAGCGGCAGGCCCTGCTCGTTGCCCTGGGCCAGCGGGTGCGCGGCATTGAGCACCGCCACCAGCGGCTCGCGGAACAGTTCGGTGATCACCACGCCATCGGGCACGCTCATCGGGCGCATCAGGCCGACCTCGATGGACTCGTCGAGCAAGGCATCCACCACGTCGCGGCTGCTCATTTCCTTGAGGTTCAGGTGCACCGCCGGGAAGCGCTGGCGAAACGCATTGATGGCCTTGGGGATGCTGGAGTTGAACGGCGCCGAGGAGGTGAAGCCGATCTTCATCTCACCCAGCTCGCCGAGCTGGGCACGCCGCGCCACGTCGGCGGCCTTGTCGACCTGCGCCAGCACCTGGCGCGCCTCGTCGAGAAACAGCCGGCCGGCTTCGCTGAGCGCCACCCGTCGGTTGGTACGCTCGAACAGGCGTGCACCCAACTCCTGCTCCAGGGCCTGGATCTGCTGGCTCAGCGGCGGTTGAGAGATGCCCAGTTGTTGTGCGGCACGGCCAAAATGCAGCTCTTCGGCCACGGCGATGAAGTAGCGAAGGTGGCGCAGTTCCATGGCAACTCCAATAGGTCGTAAAACCTCTTAAACAGGTCGAACAATATATTGGAAAAGATCAATAGCCAGCTATATGCTTTTTTCACTGCCTGCGAGGCCGTGCCCCTTTCGAGGTCCCCGTGAAAACTGCTGTTGCCCATGAGCTGCCCCCTGCCCCGGCGAACACCGCCGCCCCCCTGAACGAAAGCTGGATCGAGAAAGGCACCCCTGCGTTCATGCGCACGGTGCTGGCATTGTTCTGTGGCGGCTTTGCCACCTTCGCCCTGCTGTACTGCGTGCAGCCGATGATGCCGCTGCTGTCCCACGAGTTCTCCATCAATGCCGCCCAGAGCAGCCTGGTGCTGTCGGTGTCGACCGGCCTGCTGGCGTTCGGGCTGCTGGTGACCGGGCCGATTTCCGACCGCGTCGGGCGCAAGCCGGTGATGGTGTTCGCCCTGTTCTGCGCCGCGCTGTGCACCATCGCCAGCGCATTGATGCCCAGCTGGCACGGCGTGCTGGCCATGCGTGCCCTGGTGGGCCTGTCGCTGAGCGGGCTGGCGGCGGTGGCCATGACCTACCTGAGCGAAGAGATTCATCCGCAGCACATCGGCCTGGCCATGGGGCTGTACATCGGCGGCAACGCCATCGGCGGCATGAGCGGGCGCCTGATCACCGGGGTACTGATCGACTTCGTCAGCTGGCACACCGCGATGCTGGTGATCGGCGGCCTGGCACTGGTCGCGGCGGCAGTGTTCTGGAGGATCCTGCCCGAGTCGCGCAACTTCAGTGCACGCTCGATGAACCCGCGCAGCCTGCTGAACGGCTTCACCCAGCACTTTCGCGACGCCGGGCTGCCGTGGCTGTTTCTGGAAGCGTTCCTGCTGATGGGCGCCTTCGTCACGCTGTTCAACTACATCGGCTACCGGCTGCTCGCCGAGCCGTACCACATGAGTCAGGCGCTGGTGGGGCTGCTGTCGGTGGTGTACCTGGCAGGCATCTACAGCTCGGCGCAGATCGGCGCACTGTCGGACAAGCTGGGGCGGCGCAAGGTGTTCTGGATGAGCATCCTGCTGATGTTCGGTGGGTTGCTGCTGACGCTGTTCTCGCCCCTGGTGCTGGTGATCGTCGGCATGCTGGTGTTCACCTTCGGCTTCTTTGGCGCGCATTCGGTGGCCAGCAGCTGGATCGGCCGGCGTGCGCTCACGGCCAAAGGGCAGGCCTCTTCGCTGTATCTGTTCAGCTATTACGCGGGGTCGAGCGTGGCGGGCACGGCAGGCGGGGTGTTCTGGCATTACGGTGGGTGGAACGGCATCGGGCTGTTCATCGGCAGCCTGCTGGTGATCGCACTGCTGGTGGCGTTGCACCTGAGCAAGCTGCCGGCGCTGCCGGGGAATGTGAAACCCTGACGGGCCCCTTCGCCGGCAAGGCCAGCTCCTACGCAGATCTCTGTAGGAGCCGGCCTTGCCGGCGAAGCTGTTCAGTTGATGATTTCGACCAGGTCGACATCGATCTCGCGGGACATCAGGTTCTTCTCGACCTCACCGGTCAGCTTGACCTTGGTCTTGTCGTTGAAGGCCACCGCCGGCAAGTCTTCGTTGTCGATCTCGACGGTGATGGTGCCGCTGGCATCCTTGAATTCGTACTTGTCGTCGTTGTTGAGCTTCTTGACCACAAAGCCCTGCAGTACCACCGGAGTGTCGTCGGCGGCGTCGTTGGCTGCCGCGACCGTGGTGACCGGCTGGGCGCCAGGGCCGGTGTAGCCGGCGGCCATCGCGCCAGTGGTGAACAGCGAGGCAAGCAGCAGAGCCAGGTAACGAGTTTTCATGGTGGGCATTCCGTTTCAAGTGGGGATGCGCTCAGGTTAATCCCCACGCCTGAACTGAAGCTTAATGCGCGATGGTGGGAAACCCGATCAGGCCAGCAACGCGGTGAGGCTCAGAATCGGCATAAGGATGGCCAGCCCGATGAACAGCATCACACCGCCCGTCATCGCCAGCATCAATGGCTCAAACAGGCCCAGGGCTCGTTCAACCCTTACGTCCGACAGCAAACCGTGCCACCTCAGGCGACGCCGCAGTGCATGCAACGCGAGCCGTGCGAACACGCCGGCGGCGAACAGCACACCGGCAAACGGAAGCGCGAAGCGCTGCCCGCTCTCGTTCAGCGCCATCGAAACGCGGATCGTGGCCGGCAACGCTTGCTGGTGATGGGCGAATATCTGCACGACATCAGGGATCACGACACCCAGCAGGAACGCGAAGATGGCCAGCACGGCGCACATCAGGATCGCCGGACACAGCAACGCCAGGCGGATGCCCTGACGCGTCAGTTGCTGGTTGTCAACGTGCTCGGCAAGCCGTTGGCAGGTTGCCGCCAGCAGGGATGCTGTACTGCGCGGGTATCCTTGGGCACGGGTTCCTTCCTTGAATGGCACGGCTGTGCATCGAGGTCGGAATGGTAAGGGAGGGGGCTTGGACGGGCAGTAGGACGGATCGGCGGGGGAGCGTGAAAAGTCAGTGGCGGGGCCGCGATACGCGGCACCCGCCAGGCAGTTGCCCGTTACTGGTGGTACTGCGCCGACAGTTCGTGCACGGCGTGGATGAAGGCACCGGCATGTTCCGGATCGACTTCCGGGGTGATGCCATGGCCCAGGTTGAACACGTGGCCGGTACCGTGGCCATAGCTGGCCAGGATACGCCCGACTTCGGCGCGGATGGCCTCGGGCTTGGCGTAGAGCACGGTCGGGTCCATGTTGCCCTGCAGGGCCACCTTGCTGCCCACGCGCTGGCGCGCCTCACCGATGTCGCAGGTCCAGTCCAGGCCCAGGGCGTCGGCGCCGGCATCAGCAATGCTTTCCAGCCACAGGCCGCCGTTCTTGGTGAACAGGATCACCGGCACCTTGCGCCCTTCGTGCTCGCGGATCAGGCCGCTGACGATCTTGCGCATGTAGGCCAGGGAGAACTCCTGGTACGCCGCCGCCGACAGGTTGCCACCCCAGGTGTCGAAGATCTGCACGGCCTGTGCGCCGGCCAGGATCTGCCCGTTAAGGTAGCTGACCACCGACTGCGCGAGCTTGTCGAGCAGCAGGTGCATGGCCTGCGGGTTGTCGTAGAGCATGGCCTTGGTCTTGCGAAAGTCCTTGGACGAGCCGCCTTCGACCATGTAGGTGGCCAGGGTCCACGGGCTGCCGGAGAAGCCGATCAGCGGCACACGGCCGTTGAGCTCGCGGCGGATGGTGCTGACCGCATCCATCACGTAGCCCAGGTCCTTTTGCGGGTCGGGGATCGGCAGCGCCTCGATGTCGGCCAGGGTGCTGATGACTTTCTTGAAGCGCGGGCCTTCGCCGGTTTCGAAATACAGGCCCTGGCCCATGGCATCAGGGATGGTCAGGATGTCCGAGAACAGGATCGCGGCGTCCAGCGGGTAGCGGTCCAGCGGCTGCATCGTGACCTCGCAGGCGAACTGCGGGTTCATGCACAGGCTCATGAAGTCACCGGCCTTGGCGCGGCTGGCGCGGTACTCCGGCAGGTAGCGGCCGGCCTGGCGCATCATCCACACCGGGGTGACGTCTACGGGTTGCTTGAGCAGGGCGCGCAGAAAACGATCGTTCTTCAAGGCAGTCATGTCGGCATCCGGAAAAAAAGTGGGGGCATTTTCTCAGACACCAACGTAAAAGGCACGGTATGAACCGTGCCTTTTGTCTATCGACCTGTGGTAGGTCAATAGATTTAGTTAAAAGCTTCGCCGGCAAGGCCGGCTCCTACAGGTTTGGCAGGAGCCAGCCTTGCTGGCGAAGAGGCCCGATCAGACCTCCAGATAGTCCAGGATCCCCTCGGCGGCATTGCGCCCCTCGAAGATAGCCGTCACCACCAGGTCCGAACCGCGCACCATGTCGCCACCGGCAAACACCTTGGGGTTGCTGGTCTGGTGCTTGAAGCGGTTCTGCTCCGGCGCCACCACACGGCCCTGGCTGTCGGTCTGGATGCTGAACTGCTCGAACCACGGCGCAGGGCTGGGGCGGAAACCGAAGGCGATGACCACGGCGTCCGCCGGGATGATCTCTTCGGAACCCGGGATCGGCTCCGGGCTGCGACGGCCACGGGCATCCGGCTCACCGAGACGGGTCTCGACCACCTTCACGCCCTCGACCTTGTCTTCACCCACGATCGCGATCGGCTGGCGGTTGTAGAGGAACTTCACGCCCTCCTCCTTGGCGTTCTTCACCTCCTTGCGCGAGCCGGGCATGTTCGCTTCGTCACGCCGGTAGGCACAGGTCACGGCCTTGGCGCCCTGGCGGATGGAGGTACGGTTGCAGTCCATCGCGGTGTCGCCGCCGCCCAGCACCACGACCTTCTTGTCCTTCATGTCGACGAAGTCTTGCGGGGACTTTTCAAAGCCCAGGTTGCGGTTGACGTTGGCGATCAGAAAATCCAGCGCGTCGTGCACACCCGGCAGGTCTTCGCCAGGGAAGCCACCCTTCATGTAGGTGTAGGTGCCCATGCCCATGAACACCGCATCGAATTCCTCGAGCAACTGGTCCATGGTGACGTCCTTGCCCACCTCGGTGTTCAGGCGGAACTCGATGCCCATGCCGGTGAAGACTTCGCGGCGGTTGCTGAGCACGGTCTTTTCCAGCTTGAACTCGGGGATGCCGAAGGTCAGCAGGCCGCCGATCTCGGGGTTCTTGTCGAACACCACCGGGGTTACCCCGCCGCGCACCAGCACGTCGGCACAACCCAGGCCCGCAGGGCCGGCACCGATCACCGCGACGCGCTTGCCGGTGGGCACCACCTTGGACATGTCCGGGCGCCAGCCCATGGCGAAGGCGGTGTCGGTGATGTACTTCTCCACCGAGCCGATGGTCACCGCGCCGAAGCCGTCGTTGAGGGTACAGGCACCCTCGCACAGGCGGTCCTGCGGGCACACCCGGCCGCACACTTCGGGCAGGGTGTTGGTCTGGTGCGACAGTTCCGCGGCGGCGAGGATGTTGCCCTCCGACACCAGCTTGAGCCAGTTGGGAATGAAGTTGTGCACCGGGCACTTCCATTCGCAGTACGGGTTGCCACAGCCCAGGCAGCGGTGGGCCTGTTCGGCCGACTGCTGGGGTTTGAAGGGCTCGTAGATTTCCACGAACTCTTTCTTGCGTTGACGCAACAGTTTCTTCTTCGGATCCTTGCGCCCGACCTCGATGAACTGGAAGTCATTACTCAGACGTTCAGCCATGTTCAAAACCTCATCAAACTCTTCAGGCGCATATCACTGCGGGTTGGCACGGGTGCTGGACAGCAGGTTCTTCAGGCTGGCCGCCTTCGGCTTGACCAGCCAGAAGCGACGCACGTAGTCATCCAGGTTTTCCCAGAGCTCACGACCCCATTCGCTGTTGGTTTCTTCGACGTATTCACCCAGCACGCGCTGCAGGTGGCTGCGATATGCCTCCATCGCCTCGCCGCTGATACGCTGGATCTCCACCAGTTCGTGGTTGACCTTGTCGACGAAGCTGTTGTCCTGGTCGAGCACGTAGGCAAAACCACCGGTCATCCCGGAACCGAAGTTGTAACCGGTCTTGCCCAATACGCAGACAAAGCCCCCGGTCATGTATTCACAGCAGTGATCGCCCGTGCCCTCGACGATGGCGTGGGCACCGGAGTTGCGCACCGCGAAGCGCTCACCCGCGGTACCGGCGGCGAACAGCTTGCCGCCCGTGGCGCCGTACAGACAGGTGTTGCCCACGATGGCGCTGTGCTGGGTTTCGAACGGGCTGCCCGCTGGCGGCACGATCACCAGTTTGCCGCCGGTCATGCCCTTGCCGACATAGTCGTTGGCATCACCTTCGAGGTACATGTTCAGGCCACCGGCGTTCCACACCCCGAAGCTCTGCCCGGCAGTGCCCTTGAAGCGGAAGGTCAGCGGCGCCTTGGCCATGCCCTGGTTGCCGTGCAGGCGGGCAATTTCACCGGAGATCCGCGCGCCGATGGAGCGGTCGCAGTTGCAGATATCCAGCTCGAATTCGCCGCCGGCCAGGTCACGGATCGCCGGCAGGGCCATCTGCACCATCTTCTCGGCCAGCACGCCCTTGTCGAACGGCGGGTTGCGGTCCACTTCGCAGAACTGCGGCTTGTCGGCCGGAACGTGCGGGCTGCCCAGCAACGGGCTGAGGTCCAGGTGCTTCTGCTTCTCGGTTTCACCGGGGAGCATTTCCAGCAGGTCGGTACGCCCGATCAGCTCGCCCAGGCTGCGCACGCCCAGCCTGGCCAGCCATTCACGGGTTTCCTCGGCCACGTAGGTGAAGAAGTTGACCACCATGTCGACGGTGCCGATGTAGTGGTCCTTGCGCAGTTTTTCGTTCTGCGTGGCCACGCCGGTGGCGCAGTTGTTCAGGTGGCAGATGCGCAGGTACTTGCAGCCCAGGGCGATCATCGGTGCGGTGCCGAAGCCGAAGCTCTCGGCGCCGAGGATCGCGGCCTTGACCACGTCCAGGCCGGTTTTCAGGCCGCCATCGGTCTGTACCCGCACCTTGCCGCGCAGGTCGTTGCCGCGCAGGGTCTGGTGGGTTTCGGCCAGGCCCAGTTCCCACGGTGCACCGGCATACTTGATGGAGGTCAGCGGCGAGGCGCCGGTACCACCGTCGTAGCCGGAGATGGTGATCAGGTCGGCATAGGCCTTGGCCACGCCGGCGGCGATGGTGCCTACCCCGGCTTCGGCCACCAGCTTGACCGAGACCAGCGCCTGCGGGTTGACCTGCTTCAGGTCGAAGATCAGCTGCGAGAGGTCTTCGATCGAGTAGATGTCATGGTGCGGCGGTGGCGAGATCAGGGTCACGCCCGGCACCGCATAGCGCAGCCTGGCGATCAGGCCGTTGACCTTGCCGCCCGGCAGCTGGCCGCCCTCGCCCGGCTTGGCGCCCTGGGCCACCTTGATCTGCAGCACTTCGGCGTTGACCAGGTATTCGGGAGTGACGCCGAAGCGGCCGGTGGCCACCTGCTTGATCTTGGAACTGCGGATGGTGCCGTAGCGGGCCGGGTCTTCGCCGCCCTCGCCGGAGTTGGAGCGCGCGCCCAGGCGGTTCATCGCCTCGGCCAGGGCTTCGTGGGCCTCAGGCGACAGCGCGCCCAGGGAAATACCCGCCGAGTCGAAGCGCTTGAGGATGGCCTCCAGTGGCTCGACTTCGCTCAGGTCCAGCGGCTGCTCCAGGGTTCTCACCTTGAGCAGGTCGCGGATCATCGACACCGGACGCTTGTCGACCAGTGCGGTGTATTCCTTGAACTTGGCGTAGTCGCCCTGCTGCACGGCGGCTTGCAGGGTATTGACCACGTCCGGGTTGTAGGCGTGGTATTCACCACCGTGCACGAACTTGAGCAGGCCGCCCTGCTGGATCGGCTTGCGCGGGCTCCAGGCTTCGGCGGCCAGCAGCTTCTGCTCGTTCTCGATGTCGACGAAGCGCGCGCCCTTGAGGCGGCTGGCCACCCCACGGAAGCTGAGGTTGACCACTTCCTCGGACAGGCCCACGGCTTCGAACAGCTGCGCGCCCCGGTAGGAACCGATGGTCGAGATGCCCATCTTGGAGAGGATCTTGAGCAGGCCCTTGGAGATGCCCTTGCGGTAGTACTTGAACACTTCGTCCAGGTCACCGAGCACTTCGCCGGTGCGGATCAGGTCGGCCAGCACTTCGTAGGCAAGATACGGGTACACCGCCGAGGCGCCGAACCCGATCAGCACCGCGTAGTGGTGTGGATCGCGGGCGGTTGCGGTCTCGACCAGGATGTTGCTGTCGCAGCGCAGGCCCAGTTCGGTCAGGCGATGGTGCACGGCGCCCACGGCCAGCGACGCATGCACCGGCAGCTTGCCGGGTGCGATATGACGGTCGCTCAGCACCAGCTGGGTCTTGCCGCTGCGCACGGCTTCTTCGGCCTGTTCGGTGATGTTGCGCACGGCCGCTTCCAGGCCGATGCTTTCCTCGTAGTTGAGGTCGATCACCTGGCGTTCGAAGCCCGGGCGGTCGAGGTTCATCAGCGAGCGCCACTTGGCCGGCGAAATCACGGGCGAGCTGAGAATCACCCGCGAGGCGTGCTCGGGGGATTCCTGGAAGATGTTGCGCTCGGCACCCAGGCAGATCTCCAGCGACATCACGATGGCTTCGCGCAGCGGGTCGATCGGCGGGTTGGTGACCTGTGCGAACTGCTGGCGGAAGTAGTCGTAGGTGGAACGCACGCGTTGCGACAGGATCGCCATCGGCGTGTCGTCGCCCATCGAGCCCACGGCTTCCTGGCCCTGCTCACCCAAGGGGCGCAGCACCTGGTCACGCTCCTCGAAGGTGACCTGGAACATCTTCATGTACTGCTTGAGCTGGTCGCCGTCGTAGCTGGCCACGCCCTGGTCGTCGCTCAGGTCGGCCTGGATGCGCAGGGCATTCTGGCGCAACCAGCGCTTGTACGGGTGGCGCGACTTGAGGCGGTTGTCGATCGCATCGGTGTCGAGGATCTGGCCGGTCTCGGTGTCGACCGCGAAGATCTGCCCCGGGCCCACGCGGCCCTTGGCGATGACGTCTTCGGGCTTGTAGTCCCACACGCCGATTTCCGACGCCAGGGTGATATAGCCGTTCTTGGTGGTGACCCAGCGCGCCGGGCGCAGGCCGTTGCGGTCGAGCAGGCACACGGCATGGCGGCCTTCGGTGAGCACGATGCCCGCCGGGCCGTCCCAGGCTTCCATGTGCATGGAGTTGTATTCATAGAACGCGCGCAGGTCGGGGTCCATGGTCTCGACGTTCTGCCAGGCCGGCGGTACCAGCATGCGCACGCCACGGAACAGGTCGATGCCACCGGTGACCATCAGCTCGAGCATGTTGTCCATCGACGAGGAGTCGGAGCCCACGCGGTTGACCAGCGGGCCGAGCTCTTCCAGATCCGGGATCAGGTCGTTGGCGAACTTGGTACGCCGCGCCTGGGCCCAGTTGCGGTTGCCGGTGATGGTGTTGATCTCGCCGTTGTGGGCGAGGAAGCGAAATGGCTGGGCCAGCGGCCATTTGGGCAGGGTATTGGTGGAGAAGCGCTGGTGGAACACGCAGATCGCGGTCTGCAGGCGCTCGTCGCTCAGGTCCGGATAGAAGGCGGTGAGGTCCGCCGGCATCATCAGGCCTTTGTAGATGATGGTCTTGTGCGAAAAGCTGCAGATGTAGTGTTCGGCATCGGCGGCGTTGGCCACCGACGAGCGACGCCGGGCACTGAACAGCTTGATCGCGAATTCCTGATCGCTCAGGCCTTCGCCACCGACGAACACCTGCTCGATCTGCGGCAGGCGCTCCAGCGCCAGGCGACCGAGCACGCTGGTGTCGATCGGCACCTTGCGCCAGCCCACCAGGCTCAGGCCGGCAGCGAGGATCTCGCGGTTCATGTTGTCGCGTGCGGCTTCGGCCTTGGCGGTGTCCTGGTTGAAGAACACCATGCCGACCGCGTACTGGCGGGGCAGCTCGCTGCCGAACTGTTCCAGGGCCACGGCCCGCAGGAACCGATCGGGCTTCTGCATCAGCAGCCCGCAGCCGTCGCCGGTCTTGCCGTCGGCGTTGATCCCACCACGGTGGGTCATGCAGGTCAGGGCCTGGATAGCCGTTTGCAAAAGGTGGTGGCTGGGTTCGCCCGTCATATGGGCGATCAGGCCGAAACCACAGTTATCCTTGAATTCTTCGGGATGGTACAGACCTGTTTTCATAGACACTTTCTCACCAGGTTCGCCTCTCACCAAGGCAAATCTCTTTTTAATACAACCACTTACCATCCACGCCGAACGAACGTCAGCTTTGCGGGGGCAATACGGATGCCATTGTTGCACAGCGACAGTGAAGCCCACAAATTTACTGACGCATCAGTGAAAATCCATGTCGCATTTTTGAATGTTTTTATACAAGAATCCGTGGTACGGAATTGCTTGAGTCTGAAGCGTTTCAGCCTGGACTGCAACACGGGCTTGTGGCCGGCAGTCTGGGACAGAAAAGCCTGCCGCGTGTTACGCAGCAGGCTAGACCGGGGTTCAGGAGTCGCTCAGCAGGTGGCGGGGGTAGTGCCACCCGACCATGTATCAGCGGGTCGCAGCCAGTTCTTGTTGGACGCTGGCAACGGTACGAGGCCAAGGTTTACCAGCCTGGACCTTGGCTGGCAAGGTTTTGATTGCAGCGACGGCTGCATCGCGGCTGGAGAAGTTGCCGTAGGTGATCACGTACAGGGGTTTGCCCTGCAGGGTTTTCTTGAAGTAGCGATAGTCGCCACCCTCGGCCTTGACGAACGCCTGGGCCGATGCCTCGGAACTGGTGCCCAGGATCTGCACCACGTAGTTGCCTGGCGCCTGGCCGCTGTACCAGCTACCGCCCGCAGCGGGCTTGGCAGCGGGTTTTTCTGCAGGTTTGGGTGCTGGCTTGGCCGTGGCCACCTGCACGGGTGCAGGGGCGGGCTTGGCGGCAGGTGCAACCGGCTTGCTGGCCACTGGCGCGGCAGGCTGCTGCGCCGGTACAACCGGCTGGGCCATCGTAGGCGCCGGGCCTGCAGTGACACCGGCGGGCGGTGCAGTGGTGGTAACGGTAGGCGGTTGCAGTGCAGTGTCGCCAGCCGGGCCGGATTCCTCGCCATCACCCATGCCGGCCGCCTCGGCCAGCGGGCCGCGCATCACCGGCTGGGACTGGCCCACCAGTGGCAGCGGCATCGGCTGCGAAGAACCGGCGAACTCGATGGCCGGGCCACCGTTGTTCGACTGGGCATTGCCCGGCTTGCCCTGGCCCAGGGGCAGTTGCGCCTGCTCGGCAGGCGCAGTGGCCGGCGCCTGGTCGCCCTTCTTGGGCATCAGCACGGCTGCCGCCACGGCAACCACTACCACGGCAGACAACGCCAGCACGTGTTTCTTCGGCATATTGAACCCCATTGATGGTCGCTTCACCGGCGAGCGGGTGGCGAGCATGGCTTCGATCATGGTATCGCGGGCCACCTGGTTGATTGCTCCAGGCCAGCCGTCCGAGTTTTCGTGAATCTCGGCGATCTGCTCGCTGGTGAACACCTCGATGCCACGCCCGGCACCTTCCAGACGCTGCTCCAGGTATTCCCGGGTTTCGTCCTCGGTGTAGGGCTGCAACTCGATGACGTGGAAACGCTCCTGCTCGGCATTGAGTTCATCCAGGGCTGCGATCAGTGACGGCTCGCCGAACAGGAACACGTGCGGGCGACCTTCCGGTGTGCCCGCCGCCAGTTCCAGCAAGGCTTGGAGTGCCGACTCGCCAAGTTGTTCCGCATCGTCCACCAGCAAGTAGACTTCCTGACCGGTCAGCGCCAGCTGCACGATCTGGGCGAGGATCTCGGTGACTTGCGCCTTGGCCACGTTCAGCGACTGCGCTACCTGGGCCAGCAGGCCGGCTGCATCGCCGGCGCCACGCGCCGAAACCACCACGCTGAGCACCGACTGCTTGTTGGTGCTGGCCACCAGGGCCTGGCGCAGCAGGGTCTTGCCGCTGCCCAGAGGGCCTGTGACCACCAGCAGCAACTGGCTGTAGCGGGCCAGGTGATGCAACTGGCCCAGCACCGGCTTGCGCTGGGCAGGGAAGAACTTGAAGCCAGGCACCCGCGCAGCGAAGGGGTCATGGTTCAACTGGTAATGGCCGAGAAAGGCCTCGTCGGCATGCAAACTAGTCATCGAACTCTCGTCAACCTCAAAGCTGGGCCACGATTGCGCGGTAATCCGCCGCCAGCGTGGCCTGAAGAATCTCTTGCGGATAGTCGTCGGTCACCACGGCTTCGCCCATATGGCGCAGCAGGACCAGGCGCAGACGACCGTCGAGCACCTTTTTATCGACCGCCATGTGTTCCATGAAGTGGGCCGGGGTCATTTCGGCCGGAGGCACCACCGGCAGGCCGGCGCGCTGGAACAGGCGAATGCCGCGGTCGCGCTGCGCCTGGCTGATCCAGCCCAGGCGCATGGACATCTCCAGGGCCATTACCGTGCCAGCCGCCACGGCTTCACCGTGCAGCCACACACCATAGCCCATGTGGGTTTCGATGGCGTGGCCAAAGGTGTGACCGAGATTGAGCGTGGCACGCACGCCCGACTCGCGCTCGTCAGCCCCCACCACGGCCGCCTTGGCCTCGCAGGAGCGCTGGATGGCGCGGGTCAGTGCAGCCTGGTCGAGCGCACGCAGCGCATCGACATTGTCTTCGAGCCAGCCCAGAAACGGCTCGTCGCAGATCAGGCCGTACTTGATCACCTCGGCCAGACCCGCCGACAGCTCGCGCGGCGGCAGGCTCTTGAGGCTGGCGGTATCGATCAGCACCGCGTTGGGCTGATAGAAGGCACCGACCATGTTCTTGCCCAGCGGGTGGTTGATGCCGGTCTTGCCGCCCACCGACGAGTCCACCTGGGACAGCAGCGTGGTGGGCACCTGGATGAAGTCCACGCCGCGCTGGTAGCAGGCGGCAGCAAAGCCGGCCATGTCGCCGATCACCCCGCCGCCCAGGGCGATCACGGTGGTGCGACGGTCGTGGCGTGCCGTCAGCAGGGCGTCGAAGATCAGTTGCAGGGTTTCCCAGTTCTTGAAGGCCTCGCCATCGGGCAGCACCACCGGCAGTACCGAATAGGCCCCCAGGCTGTGGGTGAGGCGTTGCAGGTAAAGGGGCGCGACAGTCTCGTTGGATACGATGGCGACCTGCTTGCCGGCAATGTGCGGCGCCAGCAGTTCAGGCTGATCCAGCAGGCCTTCGCCGATGTAGATCGGGTAGCTGCGTTCGCCCAGTTCGACCTTAAGTGTCTGCATGTGTCCCCACAAAGAACAAAGGCGCGGCATCGAAGACCCGACCCGCGCAATAACGAAGTGCCCTGCCAGGGCATGACTGGCCGCCGAGGATAGTCAAGCCTTAACGGGGCGGCAACTTCTGCAAGCGCTCCAGAATATCCAGAACCACCATGCGCGGCGGCCGCTCGTCGGTTTCCACCACCAGGTCGGCGATTTCCCGATAAAGCGGGTCGCGCAACTCGAGCAAGGCACGCAGCGTGGCCTCCGGGTTGGCCGTGCGCAGCAGCGGCCGGTTGCGGTCGCGGGCGGTACGCCCCACCTGCTGCTCCACCGAGGCGTGCAGGTAGATCACGCGCCCCCCGGCATGCAGCGCCGCACGGTTGGCATCGCGCATCACCGCGCCGCCGCCGGTGGCCAGCACCACGCCGTCGGCCTCGCACAGCTCGGCGATCATCGCCTGCTCGCGATCACGAAAGCCGGGCTCGCCTTCCTTGTCGAAGATCCACGGGATGTTGGCGCCCGTGCGCAGCTCAATTTCCTTGTCGGAATCCTTGAACGGCAGGCGCAGCTCTTTGGCCAGCAAGCGACCGATGGTGCTCTTACCGGCACCCATCGGCCCTACAAGTATCAAATTTCGCACAGAATCAACGACTCACAGCAATCGCCCGGTCACTCATGATACGCGGAGTCAGGAAGACCAGCAGCTCGGATTTTTTCTCTTGGATGACAGCGCGACGAAACAGCCGCCCAACATACGGCACATCGCCGAAAAATGGCACCTTGTCGACAACATTACTTTGCACGGTGGCATACACCCCACCGATCACGATGGTCTCGCCATCCCCCACCTGAACCTTGGCATTCACCTCGTTCTTGCGGATCGGCGGCACGCTGTTGAGGGCATTGAGGTAGTCCGGCTCGTCCTTGGTGACCTTGACCGTCATGATCACCCGGTTGTCGGCCGTGATCTGCGGGGTCACCTCCAGCGACAGCGAGGCCTCGCGAAAGGTGGTGGACGTGGTGCCGTTGGCGCCCGACTCCTGATACGGCACCTCGGTACCCTTTAGGATGCGCGCGGTTTCCTTGTCGGCGGTGACCACCTTGGGCTGGGAGATGATTTCGCCATTGCCGGTCTTTTCCATCGCGCTGAGCTCCAGGTCGAGCAGCACACTGTCGCGCACCAACCCCAGGCCGATACCCGAGGTGGCCCGTTCCACCCCCAGGTCGACGAACGGCAGCCCGTCGGCGGCCAACCCGCCTGCGCGCAGGCCGCCGCCCAGTTGCACCGCCCCGCCCCAGCGCACCCCCAGGCTTTTTTCGTAATCGACATTGGCCTCGACGATGCGCGCCTCGATCATCACCTGGCGAACCGGTACATCGAGCTGCGCGAGCAGCCGCCGCAGGTCGGCCAGGCGTGCCGACGGCTGGCTGGCAATGATGGTGTTGGTGCGCTCGTCGACCGTGATCGCGCCGGGGTCGTCGTCCTCGACCATGGCCTGGAACAGCTGCACGATGTCCCCGGCCCGCGCATGGCTGACCGTGAGCAGTTCGCGCACCAGCGTGGGCGGGGCCTGCGCCGCACGGGCCTGGGTATCGTGCCCGGCCAGTTCGGCCAAAGGCGCCACCAGCAGCACGTTGCCCTCCTGACGCCGACCCAGGCCCTTGCTGCGCAGCACCAGGTCCAGTGCCTGTTCCCAGGGCACCTCGTGCAGGCGCAGGGTCACCTTGCCCTGTACTGCATCACTGGCCACCAGGTTGACCCCGGTGAAGTCGGCCAGCACCTTGAGCACCGAACGCACCTCGACATCCTGGAAACTCAACGACAGCGACTCGCCGCCATACCCTGCCCCCTCGGCCCCAAGGCCTGCACCTGCTACCGGCAGCGCCACCATCAGTACCGCACACAGGCTGAACATCCTGTTCATCCACGACCTCCCTGGTCAGTTGACGACGTGTCGAGCCACCCCATTGGCTTCGATCACCTGCGAGCGCTCCACCCAGCCGGCGCCCTCGACCCATACCTGCTCCTCGAGCTCGACCTGCTGCGCATCGATGCGCACCACCCGCCCCTTGTCCGGCCCCAGCCGGTCACCTTCGCGCAACGGGTACAGCGCCCCCGCAACACGGATCAACGCGACCCCGCCGCGACGGTCGGCCAGGTGCCCGACCAGTTCCATCTGTTCCAGCGGCACGTGTTCCAGCGCAAATTCGAGCGCTGCGGGCGGCGGCGCGGCAAAGGGATCGCGCGCCTCCGCCAGCACCGGCGCCGGCTGCGCCACGGGGTCGACCGGCAGGCCGGACGCATAGGCCTTGAGGTGCATCTGCAGACGCAGTTGCCCACGCCCCGCCAGAGGCGCCAGGTGAAAGTCATGCAGGGTCACGCGCTCAGGCAGCGTGGCCAGGGCGTCGACAAAACCGGCCAGCGCGGCGAAGTCGCCCACCACCTGCAGGTGCACCGGCATTTCGGCATGCAGGGCCTGCGGCTGCGCCGGCAACACCTTCACCTGCTCGAACACCAGGCCCCGCCCGGCCCGGGCGACAGCCTGCAGCAGGCCGGGCATGCCGCCCGCTGGCAGCAGCCGGGCCTGGGCCTCCCGCAGGCGTTGCTCCAGGCCGAGCAAGCGGGCCTGCTGCTCGTCCAGCCGGGCGACCTGGTCTGCATGCGCCTGCCAGGCCTGCTGCAACTCGGCTCCACGCGCCAGCGCCCGCTCAAGCGAAGCGTTCGCCCCGCGCAGGTGCAGCCCATAACCGCTACCGAGCGCCAGCAGCAGGCAAGCCGACAGCAACAGCGCCTTGTACCGCCGAGGCCACGCTGCCATCAGGTACCAGTCGAGAGCCGGGCTCATGGCTGCACCTGCGCACGGAGGTGGAACACCTCGCCGGCGGCGGTGGCCTTGATCTCCTGCAACTGCACCTCGCTCAGGCCAGGGGCCTGATCCAGATTGCGCAGCAGTTGAGTGACCGACGCCCGCCCCTGTGCCACCCCCTCCAGGCGCAGCGCGCTGCCCTCGAGCGCCAGTGCAGTCAGTTGCAGCCCTTGTGGCACCCGCGTGGCCAGCGGTGCAAGCACCTGCCCACCTGGGGATGCGGCGCGCAGCACGGCATCCAGCCCCTGGATGCGTTCCTGCAGCGCATCGCCCCGGGCGGTCAGGTCGGCCAGTTCTGCCAGCGGGCCCTCAAGCCGTGCGATGGCATCGCGCAGGGCCGCATTGGCCTGCCCCTGCTGCGCCAGGCGATAGGCGCCATGCCGGTCCAGCAGCACCACGATGGCGACCCCCAGCAGCAGAGCCACCAGCATCAACCCCTGCAACTGCCGCACACTGCGCTGGCGTTGCCAGGCCCGCCACGGCAGCAGGTTGATATCGCGCCTCACGGTGCACGCCTCATCGCCAGCCCATAGGCCAGCGCCAGGGCGGGCTCGGCGGCATCGAACACCGTGGTTTCGATACCCAGCCGACGCTGCACTTCCAGCGCCTGGGCCGAATCGGCAGCCGCCCCGGTCAGTACCAGCCGCGCCGGTGCCGGGCCCTCCAGGGCCTGCAACCAGCGTTCGATGCAGGCAGCCAACGCCTGCGGCACATCGGCCGCTGCACCCACGTCGGCACGCCATGCCTGGTGCTGTGCATGCAGCGCCCAGTGCCCTGGCTCGACCCGCACCACGGCGACCGCGTGATCGTCCGCCCCGACCGCGCGCAACAACGCCAGGCTGTCGGTCTCGACCACCCGCGCACGCAGGCCTGCCAGCTCCAGTGCCGCCTCCAGCCCGTCGAGCCAGCCCTGATGACAGGCATACACCCCCACCGCCTCGTAGCACGGGTCGTGCGCCACCGAGCCGCGGCACTCGAAATCGAAGGCCGCCTCGTCAAGGGCAAAGGGTATGAAAGGTTCGGCCTCATGGCACAGGCGGGCAAACAGGGCATCCTCTGCCAGCCCCGCCGGCACCTGCACGGTCTTGCTCAGCACGGCCGTGGCCGGAATCGCCAGCGCCGCCTCGCGCAAGGTGGCACCGCTGCGGGCCAGGGCATCGCCCAGCACCTGCGCCAACTGTGCCGGGTCGGCCACCCGGCCGTCCTGCAGCACGCCCGCCGCCAGCGTCTGCACGGCCTGCGCACGCACCTCGAAGGCCCCTGCCACCTGCCGCAGCTGCAGCAATCGCACCGCGCAACATGAAATATCGATACCCAGCAGTGAACCGGCATCCTTGCCGAAACGTCCAAACATTGGCTTTCCCTGGCATCCGCCTGCTTCGACCGGCCCCCAGACAGGGCACCGGTCAGCCCGTGCACCGCGCAACCCACGCGGCACAGTGAAAATTGCTTATAATGCCCAGCGTTTTTTCTCGTCGATCAGCCCTGCGCTCAATCCATATTTCAAACTGGACACCCCAAAGCCTTGATACGCCTGCTGAAGTTCTTCTGGTGGTCTTTCGTCGCAGTCATCTGTGCCGTCGTGCTCGGTCTGAGCGGCGCGTTTCTGTATCTTAGCCCCAGCCTGCCCTCGGTAGAGGCCCTGAGAAGCATCCAGTTGCAGATCCCTTTGCGGGTATACAGCAGCGATGGAAAGCTGATTGCCGAGTTCGGCGAGATGCGGCGTTCTCCCATCCGTTTCGCCGACATTCCCCCGCATTTCATCCAGGCTTTGCTGTCCGCCGAAGACGACAACTTCGCCAATCACTATGGGGTCGACCCCAGCAGCCTGATGCGCGCTGCAACACAATTGCTCAAGTCCGGGCACATCCAGACCGGCGGCAGCACCATCACCATGCAGGTGGCGAAGAACTTCTTCCTCAGCAGCGAACGCAGCTTCTCGCGCAAGACCAACGAGATCCTGCTGGCCCTGCAGATCGAGCGCGAGCTGACCAAGGACGAGATCCTCGAGCTGTACGTGAACAAGATCTACCTGGGCAACCGTGCCTACGGCATCGAAGCCGCAGCGCAGGTGTACTACGGCAAGTCGATCCGTGACGTGAGCCTGGCGCAGATGGCGATGATCGCCGGCCTGCCCAAGGCACCGTCGCGCTTCAACCCGCTGGCCAACCCGACGCGCGCCAAGGAACGCCGCGACTGGATCCTGGGGCGCATGTACAAGCTGGGCAAGATCGACGAAGCCAGCTACCAGGCTGCCCTGGCCGAACCGATCAACGCCAGCTACCACGTGCCGACGCCCGAGGTGAATGCCCCGTACATCGCCGAGATGGCCCGCGCCGAGATGGTCGGCCGCTACGGCAGCGACGCCTACACCGAAGGTTTCCGCGTGACCACCACGGTGCCGAGCGACCTGCAGGAAATGGCCAACAGCGCCGTGCTCGATGGCCTCAGCGCCTACGACCACCGCCACGGCTACCGCGGCCCCGAGTCGCGCCTGCCGGGCAAGACCCAGGCCGCCTGGCTGCAGGAGCTGACCAAGCTGCGCCCACTGGGCGGGCTGGAACCGGCCATCGTCACCCAGGTCGACAAGACCGGCCTGCAGGTGCTGACCAAGTCGGGCCAGACCGAGACCGTGGCCTGGGACACCATGAAATGGGCCCGCCCATTCCTCAACACCAACAGCCAGGGCCGCGCCCCGCAGCAGCCTGGCGATGTGGCCCAGGTCGGCGACGTGATCCGCGTGCAACGCACCGGCGAGGGCGAACTGAAGTTCAGCCAGGTGCCGGGCGCCCAGAGCGCACTGGTGACCCTGGACCCGAACAACGGCGCCATCCGTGCTCTGGTGGGCGGCTTCTCGTTCGAGCAGAGCAACTACAACCGCGCCATGCAGGCCAAGCGCCAGCCGGGCTCGAGCTTCAAGCCGTTCGTCTACAGCGCGGCGCTGGACAACGGCTACACCGCCGCCAGCCTGGTCAACGACGCCCCTATCGTGTTCGTCGACGAGTACCTGGACAAGGTGTGGCGACCCAAGAACGACACCAACACCTTCCTTGGCCCGATCCGCATGCGCGAGGCGCTGTACAAGTCGCGCAACCTGGTATCGATCCGCCTGCTGCAGGCCATGGGCGTGGACAAGACCATCGACTACATCGCCCGTTTCGGCTTCAACAAGCAGGACCTGCCGCGCAACCTGTCGCTGGCGCTGGGCACCGCGACCCTCACGCCGATGGAGATCGCCACCGGCTGGAGCGCGTTTGCCAACGGCGGCTACAAGATCACCCCGTACCTGATCGACCGCATCGAAAGCCGCAATGGCGAGACGCTGTTCACCGCCAACCCGCCCAGCGTGCCTCGGGGGCATCAGGACGAGGCCGGGATTGGCGCCGCCGAAACGCCGATCGTCACCGATGCGGCACTGGGCGCCGACGTGAGTGCGGTGGCGCCGCAGGTGCCGGCGGTGGCCGAGCAGATCATCGACGGACGTACCAGCTACATCCTCACCAGCATGCTGCAGGACGTGATCAAGCGTGGCACCGGGCGACGTGCCCTGGCGCTGGGGCGCACCGACCTGGCGGGCAAGACCGGTACCACCAACGAGTCCAAGGATGCGTGGTTCTCCGGCTACAACGCCGACTACGTGACCACCGTATGGAGCGGCTTCGACCAGCCCGAGACCCTGGGCCGTCGCGAGTATGGCGGTACCGTGGCGCTGCCGATCTGGATGAGCTTCATGGGCGCCGCGCTCAAGGACAAGCCGATGCACACGCTGCCGCAGCCTGAAGGCATCCTCAGCCTGCGGGTGGACCCGGTGAGCGGCCGTGCGGCCACGCCGAGCACGCCTGATGCGTACTTCGAGCTGTTCAAGGCCGAAGACACCCCGCCGTCGGTCAACGAGCTGGGTGGCAGTGCGCCAGGCAGCCCGCTGCCGGCGGACGAGTCGGCGCCGATCGATCTGTTCTGATGGGGTAACCCGGGGGCTGCCCTGCAGCCCATTCGCCAGCACAATTACCAGCCCCAAACAAAAAGCCCCGACTCTCGCGAGCCGGGGCTTTTTGCTACAACGCTACAACGGCTCAGCCGTTGAACACGTCATCCACGCTTTTGAGCGGGTAGTTCTTCGGATACGGCAGGGTCGCCACACCGCTTTCGATCGCAGCCTTGGCCACGGCATCGGAAACCACGGTGATCAGGCGTGCGTCCATCGGCTTCGGAATGATGTACTCACGACCGAATTCCAGCGCGTCGACGCCGTAGGCAGCGCAGACTTCCTTGGGCACCGGCAGCTTGGCCAGGTCCTTCAGGGCGTTGGCGGCAGCGATCTTCATCTCTTCGTTGATGCGCTTGGCGCGAACGTCCAGGGCACCACGGAAGATGAACGGGAAGCCCAGTACGTTGTTGACCTGGTTCGGGTAGTCGGAACGACCGGTGGCCATGATCACGTCGCTGCGGGTGGCGTGGGCCAGCTCCGGCGAAATTTCCGGGTCCGGGTTCGAGCAGGCGAACACGATCGGGTTCGGTGCCATCGACTTGAGGCCTTCAGGGCTCAGCAGGTTCGGACCGGACAGGCCGACGAACACGTCAGCGCCTTCCAGGGCATCGGCCAGGCTGCGCTTGTCGGTAGCGTGGGCGAACACCGCCTTGTACTGGTTCAGGTCGTCACGGCCAGCGTGGATCACGCCGGTACGGTCGACCATGAAGATGTTTTCGATCTTCGCGCCCATGCTCACCAGCAGCTTCATGCAGGAGATGGCCGCAGCACCGGCGCCCAGGCAGACGATCTTGGCATCGGCGAGGGTCTTGCCCGCGATTTCCAGGGCGTTGATCATGCCCGCCGCGGTCACGATCGCGGTGCCGTGCTGGTCATCGTGGAACACCGGGATGTCGCACTGCTCGATCAGCGCGCGCTCGATCTCGAAGCACTCGGGTGCCTTGATGTCTTCCAGGTTGATGCCGCCGAAGGTGATCGAGATGCGCTTGACGGTGTCGATGAAGGCCTGCGGGCTTTCGGCATCGACTTCGATGTCGAACACGTCGATACCGGCGAAACGCTTGAACAGAACACCCTTGCCTTCCATCACCGGCTTGGACGCCAGTGGGCCCAGGTTGCCCAGGCCGAGGATGGCGGTGCCGTCGGAAATGACTGCTACCAGGTTGCCCTTGCCGGTGTACTGGTAGGCCAGCTCCGGGTCACGGGCGATTTCACGTACTGGCTCGGCAACACCCGGGCTGTAGGCCAGCGCCAGGTCGCGAGCAGTCGCGGTCGGTTTGGTGAGCTCTACGCTCAGTTTCCCCGGACGAGGCTGAGCATGGTATTCGAGAGCGGCAGTTTTCAAATCTGACATGATGGGCATTCCGCTTTTACTGTTCTGACGGACCGCCGAGGATACGCAAAGAGCAATGGGCCGACAAGACTGCCCGGTCACTTGTGTCAAGGCCTTTAGCCTACGACTTTAAGCCAAGAGCCGCAGCCCGCAAGGCTTTCAGTGTGTACAATCCATTTTTAAAATGTTCACAATTTATTATCTTTATTGTCTTTCCAGCATCGTCGGGTCGGTGAGTGGCAGCATCCAGCGCGCCTGACCCGGCTTGAGCCCGCCCTTGCGGGAACGATCCAGCACCCAACCGCGGGCTTCGACGCGTCGGCCTTCGAGGCCGTCGGTGAAATCAGGCGCAAAGTTGCGCGACAACCTGGCCGGCACCTGAAGCACCAGCGAATGGCCCAACTCGATCCAGATGGCGCCACCGCTGTGCTCGACCGACTGAACCTGGCCAGCGACCAGCGCAAAACCGGACTGGCGCAGGTGCCCCGGCGCAATCACCGGCGGCTGGCCCCACAGCCCCGCGCGGGCGCTGCGGGCGGCCTGTTCAGCCTGTTGATGGCAGTCGCGCAGGGCGGTGTTGGGCGCTACCGCGATGCGATAACCCAGACCCTCGCCCAGCAGTTGTTCTTCCAGATTGTGACCAGAGCGGTCGAACACATGGGCCAGGGTGCGCTTGTATTTGTCGCGCGGCTCTGTACCCGGCAGCAGCTCGACCCGCCCGCCACTGGCCTTGACCAGGGCCTGCAAACGCTGGCGCGCGGCCACCGCATAGGGCTCGCTGGGCCGCCCCTTGCGCCCGATCTCGGGAGCATTGATGCCGATCAGGCGCACATTGCGCCCATCATTCAGACGCAAGGTATCGCCGTCGATCACCTGGCGTACCGCAACGCTCTGCACCTCGCGCTGCGCGTCGGCCGGCAGCGTACACAGCGCCTGCGCCGGCAACTGCCAGATCGCGGCCACAAAAAAGGCGCCCACCAGGGACGCCTTCTTCTTCAACAGCATTGCCAAGCCCATGGGGCCAGCTTCGCGCCGTCTTACTTCTTGGCACCGAACATGCCGAAACGGTCGGCGAACTTCTGTACGCGGCCGCCGGTGTCCAGCACTTTCTGCTTACCGGTGTAGAACGGGTGGCACTCGTTGCAGACGTCGGTGGCCAGTGGGGCGCACAGGGTCGAACGGGTCTGGAACACATTGCCGCAGCTGCAGGTGACTGCGACTGCTTCATAATTCGGATGAATTTCTGGTTTCATGGTCACTTCCTCGACTGCGTGCCGCCACCCAACACCATTGTTGAATACCGCACGTAATTAGGCGGCGAATAATACCAGAGCATGCCATCAGCGCAAGTTGTCGCTTGTACCGACTGTCGTCTGCTAGGCTCGGCGGCTACCGAATTGCCCTTCAGAGACCCTGCGCGTGTCCGACGTCATCCTTCGCCTTGCCTTGCCCTCGCCCCTGCGGCGGTTGTTCGACTACAGGGCCCCGGCAAGCATGGCGCACACCGCATTCACCCCCGGCATGCGCCTGCGCGTGCCGTTCGGGCGCCGCGAGATGATCGGCATCCTGGTGGAGGTGTGCGAGCACAGCGAGGTGCCCGCCGACAAACTCAAGCCCGCCATCGCCCTGCTTGACCCGGTATCGCCGATACCGCCAGCCCTGTTCAAGCTGTGCGTGTGGACCGCGCAGTACTATCAGCACAGCCTGGGCGACACCCTGAGCTGGGCGCTGCCGGTGCTGCTGCGCCAGGGCGAGCCGGCCGAAGCGCACCAGGAACGCTTCTGGCAGGTGGCCCCGGGGGCGCGCCACGACGACCCGCGCATCGCCCGCGCACCGCGCCAGCGCGATGCCCTGGCCACCCTCGCGCAGCATCCGCACGGCGTGGCCCACGGCCTGCTGAGCAAGCTCAAACTGAGCAAGGACAGCCTCGACCTGCTGCTGGCCAAGGAGCTGGTGCAGGTGGAGGTACGCCGGCATGCCCCGCCGGCGCGCCACGAACACTGGCTGGCACAGCCCGAACTGCCGCTCAACGATGAACAGAAGGCGGCGTTTCATGCGGTGCAGGCCGGGTTCGGCAGCTTCCATGCCTTTCTGTTGGCCGGGGTCACCGGCAGCGGCAAGACCGAGGTCTACCTGCAACTGATCCGCGAGACCCTGGAGGCCGGCAAGCAGGCGCTGATCCTGATTCCGGAGATCAACCTCGGGCCGCAGACCCTGGCGCGCTTCGAGCAGCGTTTCAATGCGCGCATTGCCCTGCTGCATTCGGCAGTCAACGACCGCGAACGCCTCAAAGCCTGGCTGGCAGCCCGTGATGGCGAGGCCGACATCATCATCGGTACCCGCTCGGCGCTGTTCACGCCCATGAAGAACCCGGGCCTGATCATCATCGACGAGGAGCACGACGGCTCCTACAAGCAGCAGGAAGGCCTGCGCTATCACGCCCGCGACCTGGCCCTGGTGCGCGCGCACCAGGAGCACATCCCGATCCTGCTGGGCTCGGCCACGCCATCGCTGGAAAGCCTGCACAACGCCTACTCCGGCCGTTACGGCCTGCTGCGCATGAACCACCGCGCCGGCGGCGCCAAGGCGCCGCGCTTCCTGCGCCTGGACGTCAAGAGCCGGCCGCTGGACAGCGGCATCAGCGGGCCGATGCAACAGGCCATCGGCCAGACCCTGGCCGCCGGCCAGCAGGTGCTGGTGTTCCTCAACCGTCGCGGCTTTGCCCCCACGCTGCTGTGCCACGACTGCGGCTGGCTGTCGGAATGCCCGCGCTGCGATGCGCGCATGACCGTGCATCAGCGCTCCGGCGAACTGCGCTGCCACCACTGCGGCTATGACGAGCGCGTACCGCGCCAGTGCCCGCAGTGCAACCATGTGGACCTGCGCCCGGTAGGCGCAGGCACCGAGCGCGCCGAAGAGCGCCTGAGCATTCTGTTTCCGGATGTCCCGGTGCTGCGCGTGGACCGCGACAGCACCTCGCGCAAGGACGCGATGAACCAGCTGTTCGCCACAGTGCAGCGCGGCGAGCCGTGCATCCTGGTCGGCACCCAGATGCTGGCCAAGGGGCACCACTTTCCGCGGGTCACCCTGGTGGCGATCCTGGATGCCGATGGCGGGCTGTTCTCCGGGGATTTTCGCGCCAGCGAGCGCATGGCCCAACTGATCGTGCAGGTGGCAGGGCGTGCCGGGCGTGCAGAGGAGCCAGGCAAGGTGATCATCCAGACGCACCTGGCCGATCATCCTCTATTGGTACAGCTTACCGAGCAGGGCTATTTCGCGTTTGCCGAACAGGCCCTGAGCGAGCGCCGCGCCGCCGGCCTGCCGCCCTTCGCGCACCTGGCGCTGCTGCGCGCCGAGGCGCACAAGCCGGGGCAGGCCGAGAGCTTTCTCGACGAGGCCTGCAGCGCCGCCGAGCAGTTGCTGGCAGAGCACGACCTGCACGGCATCGAGCTGCTGGGCCCGGTGCCGGCGCCGATGGAGCGACGGGCGGGACGTTTTCGTGCGCAATTGTTGTTGCAGGCCAATGCAAGGGCATCCTTGCATCGTCTGATGAGCGCCTGGCTGTTAGTGTTGGAGCAGATGCCGAGCGGGCGACAGGTGCGCTGGTCGCTGGATGTGGACCCGGTCGACCTGTACTGACCGCTTCGCCGGCAACGCCGGCTCCTACAGGTTTGATGAGCCCTGGCCCTCTGCAGAGCCTGCATTGTTGGCCAAAGGGCCCTAAAGGTTGGCAACCTCGCCCCGGCAACGGATAATACCCAGTTTTTCCACCTGCGCATCCAGGCGCCGCCGCGCTTGCGGTCGAAAGAGAAGCCCATGAAAGACACCATTCGCCAGCTGATCCAGCAAGCCCTCACCCAACTCGTCAACGACGGTGTGCTGCCTGACGGGCTGACGCCGGCGATCCAGGTGGAAAACGCCCGGGACAAGACCCACGGCGATTTCGCCAGCAACATCGCGATGATGCTGGCCAAGCCCGCCGGCCTCAAGCCGCGCGACCTGGCCGAGAAACTCATCGCCGCCCTGCCCGCCGACCCGCAGGTCAGCAAGGTGGAGATCGCAGGCCCGGGCTTCCTCAACTTCTTCCAGAACACCCAGGCCCTGGCCTCGCGCCTGGATGCCGCACTGGCCGACGCCAGGCTCGGCGTGCACAAGGCCGGCGCCACGCAGAAGGTCGTGATCGACATGTCGGCGCCCAACCTGGCCAAGGAAATGCACGTCGGCCACCTGCGCTCGACCATCATCGGCGACGCCGTGGCCCGTGTGCTGGAGTTTCTCGGTGACGATGTGGTACGCCAGAACCACGTGGGCGACTGGGGCACCCAGTTCGGCATGCTGATGGCGTACCTGGAAGAGAACCCGATCACCAGCGAAGAGCTGTCGGACCTGGAGAACTTCTACCGCGCCGCCAAGAAGCGGTTCGACGAGTCCAGCGAGTTCGCCGACCGCGCCCGTGGCCTGGTGGTCAAGCTGCAGGCCGGCGACCCCGAGTGCCTGAAGCTGTGGACCCGCTTCAAGGACATATCGCTGTCGCACTGCCAGAAGACCTACGAGCTGCTCAACGTCAAGCTGACCATGGCCGACGTGATGGGCGAAAGCGCCTACAACGACGACCTGGCCAATGTGGTCGAGGACCTCAAGGCCAAGGGCATGCTGGTGGAAAGCAACGGCGCCCAGTGCGTGTTCCTCGACGAGTTCAAGAACGCCGAGGGCGAGCCGCTGCCGGTGATCATCGTCAAGGCCGACGGCGGCTACCTGTACGCCACCACCGACCTGGCCGCCGTGCGCTACCGCAGCGGCGTGCTCAAGGCCGACCGCGCCCTGTACTTCGTCGACCAGCGCCAGGCCCTGCACTTCCAGCAGGTGTTCGCGGTGGCCCGCAAGGCCGGCTTCGTGACCCACCCGATGGACATGGAGCACATGGGCTTCGGCACCATGAACGGCGCCGACGGCCGCCCGTTCAAGACCCGCGACGGCGGCACCGTGAAGCTGATCGACCTGCTCAACGAAGCCAAGGAGCGTGCCTACGCCCTGGTCAAGGAGAAAAACCCGCAGTTGCCAGAAGAAGAACTGCGCGCCATCGCCAAGGTGGTGGGCATCGGCGCGGTCAAGTACGCCGACCTGTCCAAGCACCGTACCAGCGACTACAGCTTCAACTTCGAGCTGATGCTCAACTTCGAAGGCAACACCGCGCCGTACCTGCTGTACGCCTACACCCGCGTGGCCGGCGTGTTCCGCAAGCTGGGCAAGGGCTTCGACCAGGTCGAAGGCGAGATCCGCTTGCAGGCACCGCAGGAACAGGACCTGGCCGCGCGCCTGGCGCAGTTCGGCGAAATCCTGAACAACGTCGCCGAAAAAGGTACCCCGCACGTACTGTGCAGCTACCTCTACGACGTGGCCGGCCTGTTCTCCAGCTTCTACGAGAACTGCCCGATCCTCGCCGCAGAAACACCCGAACAGCAGCAGAGCCGCCTGCGCCTGGCCGCCCTGACCGGTCGCACCCTCAAGCAGGGCCTGGAACTGCTTGGCCTGGAAACCCTGGAGCGCATGTAAGTTGGCTGCCAAGAAAAAACCTGCTCCCAAGCGCGGCGCCAGCCGCTATCAGGCCCCGGCCAAGCAACCGATACCGGGCTGGATGTGGCTGGCCATCGGCCTCACGGTCGGTGCGTTCATCGTGTTCCTGATGAAACTCGAGCCCAGCCGCGACGAGGTCAAGCGCACCAAGCCTGAAGCCCAGCAGAAGGCCGAGAAGATCGCCGAGGCGAACAAGACCGCGCCGAGCCCGCAGCAGCCGGTCAAGCCCAAGTACGACTTCTACACACTGCTGCCCGAGTCGGAAGTGATCGTGCCGCCCGAAGCCGTGCCGGAGAAAACCCCGCCGGTACCGGCGCAGCCACCGGTGACCCCGGCCGAGGCGGCCAAGATCGACACCGCCCGCGCCCAGGCCGCGCTGCTGGGGCAGACCCCGCCACCGGCACCGCCGGTGATCAAGCCGGCCGCCACCACGCAGTTCTACCTGCAGGCGGGCTCGTTCCGCAAAGAGGCCGATGCCGACAAGGTGCGTGCGCAGATCATCCTGCTCGGCCAGGCGGTGAAGGTGGAGTCCGGTACGGTGAAGGAAGAGACCTGGTACCGCGTGCTGGTCGGCCCGTTCAGCAATCGCGAACAGCTGACCGTGGCGCAGAAGCAACTGGCCGGCAGCGGCTTCAACAACCTGCTGCTGCAACAGCGCCAGATACGCCAGTAACCCCGATGTTCGGCGGCCCGCAGCAGCGGGCCGCCTGCTTTCAGGCCCGCGCCTGCACGTTCTTGAGCGATACCTGGGTGTTCAGCGTCCAGAAGTCGTACAGCACCCCCAGCAGAAACAGCCCGCCGGTAAAGGCATAGATCACGCCGCTGATCCACTTGCCCTGGTACATGCGGTGCACGCCGAATATCCCCAGGAAGGTCAGCAGGATCCAGGCCAGGCTGTAGTCCAGCGGGCCGGCGTGAAAGCGCAGGTCGGCCTCGCTGTCCATCTTCGGGATCAGGAACAGGTCGATGAGCCAGCCGATACCGAGCAGGCCCAGGGTGCAGAACCAGATGGTGCCGGTCACCGGCCTGCCGTAGTAGAAACGGTGCGACCCGGTAAAACCGAAGATCCACAGCAGGTAGCCGAGGACCTTGCTGTGGGTGTCCTGGGGCTGCGCCTGTTGCTGATAACTGTTCATTCATAGCCTCCACGGTTTAGAGAGAAATTTTCTAAGAAAAAATGTGACTTTTACGTGCTCAGCCGACGTATGGCGCCTCTGCAATCGACCAACGGACCAGAATTCGATCAAAAAGCTGTTATAAAGTTGCGCGCTTAACCAACAAGAGCCCTGCCCATGCGACCTTTTTTCAAGACATGGCTGACTGTTTGCCTTTTATTGCCACTGGCCGCCCACGCCACCAACCGTGAGCAACGTCTTCCCAACGGCTTCAACGTGCACACCACCAGCACCGCAGCCGTACGCTCGACCAAGGGCGCCCACGCCAAGGTCACCTCGTCCGCCGCCTCTTCCAAGGTCGCCAAGACCACCCGCCAGGTCGCCTCGATGCCGGCCAAGCAGAGCAGCGATGTGCTCAGCCGCGCGGTGAACGTGCTGGGCACTCCGTACCGCTGGGGCGGCAGCAGCCCGAGCAAGGGCTTCGACTGCAGCGGGCTGGTCAAGTACGCCTTCAACGACATCGACGAGGTCGACCTGCCGCGTACCTCCAACGCCATGGCCAGCGGCCACGGCGTGAAAGTCGACCGCAAGGATCTCAAGCCCGGCGACCTGCTGTTCTTCAACATCAAGAGTCGCCGCGTCAACCACGTGGCCATCTACCTGGGCAACGACCGCTTCATCCACGCGCCACGGCGCGGCAAGCGGGTCAGCATCGATACCCTGAACAAGCCCTACTGGCAGAGCCACTACGTGGTCGCCAAGCGCGTACTGCCCAAGGAGCAGCCGCAAACCCAGCTGCGCCTGGCCAAACGCTAGACCTGATCGGGCGAACGCGCGTTCGCCCTGGCCGTTTCCAGGCTGACGACTCCCCGCCTCACCAGGCCCTGCAGGCTGCTGTCCAGGGTCTGCATGCCTAACGCCGCGCCGGTCTGCATGGCCGAATACAGCTGCGCCACCTTCCCCTCGCGAATCAGGTTGCGCACCGCCGGCGTGGCCAGCAGGACCTCGTGCGCGGCCACTCGCCCGCCTTGCACCCTGGGCACCAGCACCTGGGCCATCACCGCCTGCAAGGCGTCGGCGAGCATCGTGCGCACCAGGGCCTTCTCCTGCGCGGCAAACACGTCCACCAGCCGGTCGATGACCTTGGCCGCCGAGGCGGTGTGCAGGGTCGCCAGCACCAGGTGGCCGGTATCGGCGGCGGTCAGGGCCAGGCGGATCGTCTCCAGGTCGCGCAGCTCGCCAAGCATGATCACGTCCGGGTCCTGGCGCAGCGCAGCCCGCAGCGCCTGGGCGAACCCCTGGCTGTGACGCCCCATCTCACGCTGGCTGAGCTGGCTGCGCAGCGGGCTGTGGATAAATTCGAGCGGGTCTTCCAGGGTCAGGATATGCACGGCGCGCTCGCGGTTGAGGTGATCGACCAGCGCCGCCAGGGTGGACGACTTGCCTGAGCCGGTGGGGCCGGTCACCAGCACCAGCCCGGCCGGCGACTCGGCAATGCGACGAAACACCTCCGGCAGCTGCAGGCTCGCCAGCGTCGGCACCTGGTCGGGTATCAGGCGCAGTACCGCCGCCGGCCCGCGCACCTGCACGAAGGCGTTGACCCGAAAGCGCCCCAGCCCGGGCACGGCCACGGCAAAGTCCAGGTCCTGCAGCCTGGCGAAGTCCTCCTGCTGCTGTGGGCTCATGAGCTGCGCCAGCAGGGCATGCAGGTTGTCGCTGCTCAACGCCGCCGGCCCCAGCGGCTGCATCTGCCCGTCACGGCGGATCATCGGCGCACTGCCGGCCGCCAGGTGCAGATCGGAGGCGCCTTCCCTGAGCGCCAGGGCCATCAGCCCGGTCATGTCCATAACACTCCCCAAACATCGCCAAGCAGGTAGAATGCCGCAGACCCGAACAGCCGCTGGCGTTGATCCATGTCCACCATAGCAGACAACCTTTCCACGCTTGCCGACCGCATCCGCAGCGCTGCACAGGCCGCCGGGCGTGACCCCGGGCAGGTCCGCCTGCTGGCCGTGAGCAAGACCAAGCCGGCTGCCGCGATACGCGAAGTGTATGCGGCCGGTGTGCGCGACGTGGGCGAAAACTACTTGCAGGAAGCCCTGGCCAAGCAGCTCGAATTGACCGACCTGCCCTTGACCTGGCACTTCATCGGCCCCATTCAATCGAACAAGACGCGAGCAATCGCCGAGCACTTCGACTGGGTACATTCGGTGGACCGACTGAAAATCGCACAACGCCTCAGCGAACAACGCCCTGCCGGGCTGCCCGCACTGAATGTGTGCGTGCAGGTCAACGTAAGCGGCGAGGCCAGCAAATCGGGCTGCAACCCCGACGAGCTGCCGGCGCTGGCCCAGGCCATCGCGGCGCTGCCGCACCTGAAGCTGCGCGGCCTGATGGCGATTCCCGAACCCACCGACGACCCGGCCGCCCAGGCGGCGGCATTCGCCCGTGTACGCCAATTGCAGGACAGCCTGAACCTGGGCCTGGACACCCTGTCGATGGGCATGAGCCACGACCTGGAAGCAGCGATTGCCCAGGGCGCGACCTGGGTGCGCATCGGCACCGCCCTGTTCGGTGCCCGCGACTACGGCCAGGCCTGACCCATGCATCGTTCACCTTCTTCAACCAAGGACCTGACATGAGCAAGACTCGAATTGCCTTCATCGGCGCCGGCAACATGGCCGCCAGCCTGATCGGCGGCTTGCGCGCCCAGGGTGTGGACGCCGCGCAGATCCGCGCCAGCGACCCGGGTGCCGAGACGCGCGCCAGGGTGCACGCCGAACACGGCATCCAGCTGTTCGAAGACAACGCCCAGGCCGTCGATGGCGCCGACGTGGTGCTGATCGCGGTCAAGCCGCAAGCCATGAAGGCGGTGTGCCAGGCGCTCAAGCCAAGCCTCAAGCCCAACCAGCTGGTGGTGTCGATTGCCGCCGGCATCACCTGCGCCAGCCTGCGCAACTGGCTGGGCGAGCAACCGCTGGTACGCTGCATGCCCAACACCCCGGCGCTGCTGCGCCAGGGCGTCAGCGGTCTGTACGCCACCGAGCAGGTATCGGCCGAACAACGCGCCGAAGCCGAGCAACTGCTCTCGGCAGTGGGCGTGGCCCTGTGGGTCGACAGCGAACAGCAACTGGATGCAGTGACCGCGGTCTCCGGTAGCGGCCCGGCGTATTTCTTCCTGCTGATCGAGGCGATGACCGCAGCCGGCGAAAAACTCGGCCTGCCCCGCGACGTCGCCTCCCGGCTGACCCTGCAAACCGCCCTGGGCGCGGCGCACATGGCCGTGGCCAGCGATGTCGAGGCCAGCGAACTGCGCCGGCGCGTCACCTCCCCCAATGGCACCACCGAGGCGGCGATCAAGTCGTTCCAGGCCAACGGGTTCGAGGCGCTGGTAGAAAAAGCACTGGGCGCCGCGGCGCACCGCTCGGCCGAAATGGCCGAACAACTGGGCAACTAAGGAGCTCTGCATGAATGCACTTTCGGGCGCCGCGATCTTCGTGGTGCAAACACTGGTCAGCCTGTACCTGGTCATCGTGCTGCTGCGCTTCGTGCTGCAGCTGGTCAAGGCCAACTTCTACAACCCGCTCAGCCAGTTCGCGGTGCGCGCCACCCAGCCGCTGCTCAAGCCGATCCGGCGCGTCATCCCCAGCGTGTTCGGGCTGGACACCTCATCGCTGATCCTGTCGATCGTGATCCAGGCGCTGTTGATGGCGTTCGTGCTGATGGTCACCTACGGCACCTTCGGCGACATCCCGCACCTGCTGATGTGGGCCGTCATCGGCGTCACCTCGCTGTTCCTGAAGATCTTCTGGGTCGCGATGATCGTGATGGTGATCGTGTCGTGGATCGCCCCCGGCAGCCACAACCCCGCCGCCGAGCTGGCCTACCAGATCAGCGAGCCGGTGCTGGCACCGTTTCGCAAGCTGGTGCCCAACCTCGGAGGCCTGGATATTTCGCCGATCTTCGCCTTCCTGGCGATCCAGGTGATCCAGTCGTTCGTGATGCCGCCGCTGGCCGCCTACGCCGGAATGCCGCAGGAACTGTTCCGCATGATCTGACCCGCACCACCCCCGGCCGCAAGCCGCGCCATGTTGCTTGCCGCTGGGGGTGGCGGTCTTTAGACTTACGCCTCATTCAAGCGTGAGCAGGGTCGATGTCCACTGTCTTTCCCGAAGATTCGGTCGGTCTGGTAGTACCGCAACTGGCGCGATTCGATGAGCCCCTGGCCCTGGCCTGCGGTCGCTCGCTGGCCAGCTACGAGCTGGTCTTTGAAACCTACGGTACCCTCAACAGCGCGGCCAGCAATGCCGTGCTGATCTGCCATGCCCTGTCCGGGCATCACCATGCCGCCGGCTACCACAGCCCCGACGACCGCAAGCCGGGCTGGTGGGACAGCTGCATCGGGCCGGGCAAGCCGATCGATACCAACCGCTTCTTCGTGGTCAGCCTGAACAATCTCGGCGGCTGCAACGGCAGCACCGGCCCCAGCAGCGTCAACCCGGCCACCGGCCAGCCCTACGGCGCCGACTTCCCGGTACTCACCGTGGAAGACTGGGTGCACAGCCAGGCGCGCCTGGCCGATCGCCTGGGCATCGGGCAGTGGGCCGCCGTGGTGGGCGGCAGCCTGGGCGGCATGCAGGCGCTGCAATGGACCATCACCTACCCCGACCGCGTGCGCCACTGCCTGGACATCGCCTCGGCACCCAAGCTGTCGGCGCAGAACATCGCCTTCAACGAAGTGGCGCGCCAGGCCATCCTCACCGACCCCGAGTTCCACGGCGGCTCGTTCCAGGCCGAAGGCGTGATCCCCAAGCGCGGGCTGATGCTGGCGCGCATGGTCGGGCACATCACCTACCTGTCGGATGACTCGATGGGCGAGAAATTCGGCCGCGAGCTCAAGAGCGACAAGCTCAACTACGACTTTCACAGCGTCGAGTTCCAGGTCGAAAGCTACCTGCGCTACCAGGGCGAGGAGTTCTCCGGGCGTTTCGATGCCAACACCTACCTGCTGATGACCAAGGCGCTGGACTACTTCGACCCCGCCGCCAGCCACGGCGGCGACCTGGCCGCGACCCTGGCCCACGTCACCGCCGACTACTGCGTGATGTCGTTCACCACCGACTGGCGTTTCTCGCCGGCGCGCTCGCGGGAGATCGTCGATGCGCTGATCGCCGCGCGCAAGAACGTGTGCTACCTGGATATCGACTCGCCGTATGGCCACGATGCCTTCCTGATCCCGACCCCGCGCTACATCACGGGATTCACGAACTACATGAACCGCATCGTCTGCTGAGGACCCCATGAGAGCCGACCTGGAAATCATCCAAGACTGGATCCCCGCCGGCAGCCGGGTACTCGACCTCGGTTGCGGTACTGGCGAGCTGCTCGCCTCGCTGCGTGACACCAAGCAGGTGGCTGGCTACGGCCTGGAAATCGACCCCGACAACATCGCCCAGTGCGTGGCCAAGGGCGTCAACGTCATCGAGCAGGACCTGGACAAGGGCCTGGGCAACTTCGCCAGCAACAGCTTCGACGTGGTGGTCATGACCCAGGCCCTGCAGGCCGTGGAGTACCCCGACCGGATCCTCGACGAAATGCTGCGCGTGGGCCGCCAGTGCATCATCACCTTCCCCAACTTCGGCCACTGGCGCTGCCGCTGGTACCTGGCGACCAAGGGTCGCATGCCAGTGTCGGACTTCATGCCGTATACCTGGTACAACACGCCGAACATCCACTTCTGCACCTTCGAGGATTTCGAGGCGCTGTGCAGCGAACGTCGCGCCCAGGTGCTCGACCGCCTGGCGGTCGACCATATGCACCGGCATGGGTGGGCGAGCAAGCTATGGCCTAATCTTCTAGGGGAGATCGGCATTTACCGTGTCAGCAGCCCGGGCCTGCAGGAACACAAGGTCGCGGTTTGAACAACCCACACTGGAGGAGACAGATCATGGGTCGCTTGTTGAGCTTTTTACTGGTTGCCTGCCTGAGCACCACGGCGCTTGCTGCCGATGCGATCAAGGGCGAGCGCAAGGAAGTCTTCGGTGACACCACGGTGCACTACAGCACCTTCATCTCCACCTTCCTGCAGCCGGACATCGCCAAGGCGGCGCAACTGGTGCGCAGCAAGAACCAGGGCGTGATCAACGTGTCGGTGATCAAGGCCGGCAAGCCGCAGGTGACCCAGGTCAGCGGCAGCGTCAAGGACCTGAGCAGCCGCACGGTGCCGCTCAGCTTCAAGCAGATCACCGAACAGGGCGCGATCTACTACATCGCCCAGTTCCCGGTGGAGCAGCAGGAAACCCGCACCTTCACGATCAATGTTGCAATTGGTGGCAAGACCGAGACCATCAGTTTCAACCAAGAGCTCTTCCCAGGCGAATGATGAACATCCAGCAACTCGTATTGGCCAGCCACAACGCCGGCAAACTCAAGGAACTGCAGGCCATGCTCGGTGACACCGTGCAACTGCGTTCGATTGGCGAATTCAGCAGCGTCGAGCCGGAGGAAACCGGCCTGTCGTTCGTCGAGAACGCCATCCTCAAGGCGCGCAATGCCGCACGTATCTCCGGGCTGCCGGCCCTGGCCGACGACTCGGGCCTGGCGGTGGACTTTCTCGGTGGTGCGCCGGGCATCTACTCGGCGCGCTACGCCGATGGCCAGGGCGACGCGGCGAACAACGCCAAGTTGCTCGAGGTACTCAAGGACGTGCCGGACGCCGAGCGCGGCGCGCAGTTCGTGTGCGTGCTGGCGCTGGTACGCCATGCCGACGACCCGCTGCCGATCCTGTGCGAGGGCCTGTGGCATGGACGCATCCTGCACCAGGCCAGCGGTGCCCACGGCTTTGGCTACGACCCGCTGTTCTGGGTACCGGAGCGCGACTGCTCCAGCGCCGAGCTGAGCCCCGCAGACAAGAACCAGATCAGCCACCGCGCCCGCGCCATGAGCCTGCTGCGTCAGCGCCTGGGCCTGCAATGACCGACCGCACGCCGGCACAGCCACTGCATCTGGGCGAGGCTGGCTTCAGCTCCAACGCACCTCGGGCGGCACTCGCGCAGCTGCCGCCGCTGTCGCTGTACATCCATATCCCGTGGTGCGTGCGCAAATGCCCGTACTGCGACTTCAACTCCCATGCCGCCACCCCGCAGCTGCCGGAAGAGGCCTACGTCGACGCCCTGCTCGCCGACCTCGACCAGGAGCTGGGCGCGGTGTACGGGCGACCGATCAGCTCGATCTTCTTTGGCGGCGGTACCCCGAGCCTGTTCAGTGCCCGTGCGCTGGGCCGCCTGCTGGCGGGCGTGGAGCAACGCATCCCGTTCGCCGCCGACATCGAGATCACCCTGGAGGCCAACCCCGGGACCTTCGAGCAGGAGAAGTTCAAGGCCTACCGGCAACTGGGCATCAATCGCCTGTCGATCGGCGTGCAGAGCTTCCAGCAGGCCAAGCTCCAGGCGCTGGGGCGCATCCACAACGGTGACGAGGCGGTTCGTGCGGCCGGCATGGCGCGTGCGGCGGGGTTCGACAACTTCAACCTGGACCTGATGCACGGCCTGCCCGACCAGTCGCTGGACGATGCGCTGGGCGACCTGCGCCAGGCCATCGCGCTCAACCCTACCCACCTGTCGTGGTACCAGTTGACCCTGGAGCCGAACACGGTGTTCTGGAACCAGCCGCCGCTGCTGCCAGAGGACGACATCCTGTGGGATATCCAGGAGGCCGGGCAGGCGCTGATGGCCGAGCACGGCTACCGCCAGTACGAAGTGTCGGCCTACGCCCAGCCCGGGCGCCCGGCGCGGCACAACCTCAACTACTGGAGCTTTGGCGACTTCATCGGCATCGGCGCCGGTGCCCACGGCAAGCTCAGCCACCCGGACGGGCGCATCGTGCGCACCTGGAAGACCCGGCTGCCCAAGGACTACCTGAACCCGGCCAAGGCGTTCAAGGCGGGCGACAAGCTGCTGGCGGTGGACGAACTGCCGTTCGAGTTCCTGATGAACGCCCTGCGCCTGACCGAGGGCGTGGAGGCTGCGCTGTTCGCGCAGCGTACCGGCCTGCCGCTGGAACAACTGACGGCGGCGCGCCGTGAAGCCGAACAAAAGGGCCTTTTGCAGGTCGAACCGACGCGGCTGGTGGCGACACCGCGGGGCCAGCTGTTTCTCAACGACCTGCTGCAGTATTTCTTGACCTAAGGATAGCGAATGGACCTGGTACTCGACCTGCTCTCGACCGTCTCCCGCTGGAGCCGCAGTAACCTGTCGGAGATCTCTCTGGCGCTTGTAGGCTGTCTGCTGGTGTTGTTCGGCACCGACATCAAGGGCTGGGTCGAACAGCGCCTGGGCGGGCTGGCAGGTGCGTTGCGCGTGCCGTTCATGGCCCTGCTGGTGCTGATCGGCAGTGGTGCGGCGTTGATCTATGCCACGCCGTGGGTGGTACGCGGGCTGAGCCAGTTCAACAACTATGCACTGGCGCCGGTGCTGCTGGTGGTGCTGGTGTTGCTTGGCGTGGTCGCAGACCGCCGCTAGAAGCATCGCGGGTCAAGCCCGCTCCCACAGGTACTACGCTGATTTCGAGGTCAGCGCTGTACCTGTGGGAGCGGGCTTGACCCGCGATTCGAGCGCGCAGCGCTCGCCGGCAATCAGGCCAGCTTCTCGAACTTCAGATCCCACACCCCATGCCCCAGGCGCTCGCCACGGCGTTCGAACTTGGTGATCGGACGCTCGGCAGGGCGAGGTACGCACTTGCCGTCTTCGGCCAGGTTCCTGTACCCCGGCGCGACATTCATCACTTCCAGCATGTACTCGGCGTACGGTTCCCAGTCGGTCGCCATGTGGAACACGCCGCCCACTTTCAGCTTGCTGCGCACCAGCTCGGCAAATTCCGGCTGCACGATGCGACGCTTGTGGTGACGGCTCTTGTGCCACGGGTCCGGGAAGAACAGCATCAGGCGGTCCAGGCTGTTGTCGGCCACGCACTTGTTCAGCACTTCGATGGCATCGCAGTCATACACCCGCAGGTTCTGCAGGCCCTGGGTCAGCACGCCATTGAGCAGCGCGCCCACGCCCGGGCGGTGCACTTCGACACCGATGAAGTCCTGCTCGGGCGCGGCGGCAGCCATCTCCAGCAGGGAATGGCCCATGCCGAAGCCGATCTCCAGGGTGCGCGGCGCCGAACGGCCGAACACCTGGTCGTAATCCACCGGGCTGTCGGCCAGTGGCAGCACGAACAGCGGCGCGCCCTGGTCCAGGCCGCGCTGCTGGCCTTCGGTCATGCGCCCGGCACGCATCACGAAACTCTTGATGCGGCGGTGTTGGCGTTCTTCGCCTTCGGCGGTGATCGGCGATTCTTGCGATTCAGTCATCAGGGGCTCTTACTTGATCAGACCATCCAGCGGCGACGAGGCGCTGGCATAGAGTTTTTTCGGCATGCGGCCGGCCAGGTAGGCCAGGCGGCCCGCCACGATGGCGTGCTTCATGGCTTCGGCCATCATCACCGGTTGTTCGGCATGGGCGATGGCGGAGTTCATCAGCACTGCCTCGCAGCCCATTTCCATGGCAATGGTGGCGTCCGACGCGGTACCCACACCGGCATCGACCAGCACCGGCACTTTCGATTCCTCGAGAATGATGCGCAGGTTGTACGGGTTGCAGATGCCCAGGCCCGTACCGATCAGGCCTGCCAGCGGCATGACCGCGATGCAGCCGATTTCGGCCAGCTGACGCGCGATGATCGGGTCGTCGCTGGTGTAGACCATCACGTCGAAACCGTCCTTGACCAGCACTTCGGCGGCCTTGATGGTTTCGATCACGTTGGGGAACAGCGTCTTCTGGTCGGCCAGCACTTCGAGCTTGACCAGGTTGTGCCCGTCGAGCAGTTCGCGGGCCAGGCGGCAGGTGCGCACGGCCTCGACCGCGTCGTAGCAGCCGGCGGTGTTCGGCAGGATGGTGTAGCGGTCCGGTGGCAGCACGTCGAGCAGGTTCGGCTCGCCCGGGTTCTGGCCCAGGTTGGTACGGCGCACGGCGACGGTGACGATCTCGGCACCCGAGGCCTCGATGGCCAGGCGGGTTTCTTCCATGTCGCGGTACTTGCCGGTACCGACCAGCAGGCGCGACTGGAAGGTACGACCGGCCAGCGTGAAGGGCTTGTCGCTACGAACATTGCTCATCGGTAATCCTCTTGAAGGTTGAGGGACTTGCAGGTGAAGCGCGTGGGCCTAGCCGCCGCCGATGGCGTGAACCACCTCGACCTGGTCGCCTTCGCGCAGGGCGGTGGCGTCGTGCTGGCTGCGCGGCACGATGTCCAGGTTCAGCTCCACCGCCACCCGGCGACCTGCGAGGTCGAGCCGGGTCAGCAGGGCCGCGACGCTTTCGCCGTCGGGCAATTCGAAAGGTTCACCGTTCAGTTGAATGCGCATGCGCACGGCCGCCATTGTTTTTAGGGGCCCGCATTCTAGCCCCTATCCGGGGCTGAACCCAAGGCCAAGCGGCGCCATTCGTCTCGATCCGGACCCGCGGGTCAACCCAGGCGCCAGGCCGCCAGGCCCAGGCACAGCCAGCCGCCGAGGAAGGCCAGGCCGCCAAAAGGGGTGATGATGCCGAGCTTGCCGATGCCACTCAGGGTCAACAGGTACAGGCTACCGGAAAACAGCACGATGCCCAGGCAGAACAGACCACCGGCCCAGGCCGTGAGTCGCCCGGGCAGGTGCGCCCAGAGCACTGCCACGCCCAGCAGGGCCAGGGCGTGTACCAGCTGGTAGGTGACGCCGGTATGGAAGATCGCCAGGTACTCCTGGCTCAGGCGGCCCTTGAGGCCATGGGCAGCGAAGGCACCGAGGGCCACGCCGGTAAAGCCGAAAAAGGCGGCGAGCAACAGAAAGCTGCGAAGCATGCGCAAGACTCCTTGGGGGCACAGGGTCTGTATAATGGCCCGCTCATTCGGTTCGGCCAAGCCATCTCTATGCTTTCATCCCTGATCCGCCGCCTCACCCGCGCCCTGCTCTGGTTCGCCGTTGCCAGCGTGTTGCTGGTGCTGCTGTTTCGCTGGGTACCGCCGCCGGGCACCATGCTGATGGTCGAGCGCAAGGTGGAATCGTGGGTCGACGGCCAGCCCATCGACCTGCAACGCGACTGGCGCCCATGGGGCGAGATTTCCGATGAACTGAAGGTGGCGGTGATTGCCGGCGAGGACCAGAAGTTCGCCGGGCACTGGGGTTTCGACTTCAATGCCATCCAGGCCGCACTGGCACACAACGAGCGTGGCGGCACGCTTCGCGGCGCCAGCACGCTGAGTCAGCAGGTGGCCAAGAACCAGTTCCTGTGGGCCGGCCGCAGTTGGCTGCGCAAAGGGCTGGAGGCATGGTTTACCGCACTGATCGAGCTGCTGTGGTCCAAGGAGCGCATCCTGGAGGTGTACCTCAACAGCGCCGAGTGGGATGACGGCGTGTTCGGCGCCCAGGCAGCGGCCCGCCATCACTTCGGTACCGATGCGAGCAAGCTGACGCGCCAGCAGGCCAGCCTGCTGGCGGCGGTGCTGCCCAGCCCGCGCAACTGGAGCGCAAGCCGGCCCAGCAGCTATGTGGCGCGACGGGCGGCGTGGATTCGTCAGCAGATGAGCCAGCTGGGCGGCAGCGGCTACCTGGTGCAACTGGATGAGCCGCGCAAGGCGCCCTGGGCCAACTGAAACAAAGAGGGCCCCTTCACCGGCAAGG
>NZ_DLNW01000031.1:0-3258 GCF_002478435.1 Pseudomonas sp. UBA7500
GGGCGCAGGTGCTGCAGGTGGAACAGGTGGGCCTGACCGACAACTTCTTCGAGCTGGGCGGGCACTCGCTGCTGGTGCTGTCGGTGCTGTCGCGCCTGCAGTTGTCGCTCGGTCTCAAGGTGGAGCCGCAGGTGCTCTTCCAATACCCCGTTCTGGCCGCGTTCTGCGAGCAGCTGGACCAAGGAAATAGTGTGGATTTCGAAGATACGTTACGACGCCTGGACCTGTTTGCCGAAGACCTGGAGGATGCTCAATGAACACCGATACCGCCAAGAGCGTCGCCAAGCGTTTCGTCATGCTGGCGCCGGACAAGCGCAAGGTTTACTGGGAACGCATGCAGGCCGAGGGCATCAGTGCCGCCAACCTGCCGATTCCGGCGGTCAAGGCGCTGTTCGATGAACTGCGCCTGTCCTATGCGCAGCAGCGCCAGTGGTTTCTGTGGCAGCTGGAGCCACAGGGCGCCGCCTACAACGTGCCGACGGCGCTGCGCCTGAAGGGTGCGCTGGATGTGGAGGCGCTGCGCCGCAGTTTCGAGGCCCTGGTGGCACGCCACGAGACCTTGCGTACCACCTTCAGCCATGCTGACGGTCAGGCCTTGCAGGTGATTCATGCTGCGGCACCGTTCGCATTGCACGTCGATGCGGTTCAGGTGCCGGCGGGTGCAGACCGCCAGGCGCTGATCAGGCAATGGGTGGAAACCGAGACCCGGCGCCCGTTCGACCTGGAAAGCGGCCCGTTGCTGCGGGTCAAGCTGCTGAAGCTGGGTGACGATGACCATGTGCTGGTACTGACCCTGCACCATATCGTCTCCGATGGCTGGTCGATGCCGGTGATGGTCGAGGAACTGATCCGGTTCTACGAAGGCTATCGCCTGGGCCAGCCGGTACAGCTGCCGGCACTGCCTATCCAGTATGCCGACTACGCAATCTGGCAGCGCCACTGGATGGAGGCGGGGGAGCAGACGCGCCAGCTGGGATACTGGACCGAGCAACTGGGTGGCGACCCGGCGGTGCTCGAACTGCCCCTCGACCGGCCGCGTCCGGCCATCCAGAGCCAGGCGGGCGCGAGCCTGGCAATCGAACTGGAGCCCAGCCTGGCCGGTGCCCTCAAAGGCCTGGCCAGGGAGCAGGGTGTGACCTTGTTCATGCTGCTGTTGGCCAGTTTCCAGGCGTTGCTGCACCGCTACTCGGGTCAGCCCGAGATTCGCGTCGGTGTGCCGATTGCCAACCGCAACCGGGTGGAGACCGAGCGCCTGATCGGCTTCTTCGTCAACACCCAGGTGCTCAAGGCCGAGTTCGATCTGGACACCACCTTCCAGGCGCTGCTGCACCAGGTACAGCGCACCGCACTGGCGGCGCAGGCGCATCAGGACCTGCCGTTCGAGCAACTGGTGGAGGCGCTGCACCCGCAGCGCAGCCTCAGCCACAGCCCGTTGTTCCAGGTGATGTACAACCACCAGACCCAGGGCAGGAACGCGCGTCACAGCCTGCCGGGCCTGACGGTCGAAGGCCTGGAGTGGGAGCAGCACAGCGCCCAGTTCGATCTGACCCTGGAAACGGTCGAAACCGAACAGGGCATCGGCGCCTCGCTGAACTACGCCACCGCGTTGTTCGACGCATCGACCATCCAGCGTCTGGCCAGCCATTGGCGCCAGTTGCTGCAAGACGTTGTCGCGCAGCCGCAGAAGCGCATCGCCGACCTGGCGTTGCTGGATGCTCAGGAGCAACAGCAGGTGCAGGCCTGGAACCGCACCGAGGCGGGGTTTGACCGCGAGCGCTGTGTGCATGAGCTGATCGCCGCCCAGGCGCAGCGCACCCCTGACGCCCCCGCCGTGCTGTTTGCCGGGCAGACGCTGAGCTACCGGCAGCTCGACCAGCGCGCCAACCAGCTGGCACACCGACTGCGCGAGCGCGGGGTAGGGCCGGATGTACTGGTGGGGCTGGCGCTGGAGCGCAGCCTGGAAATGGTGGTGGGCCTGCTGGGTATCCTCAAGGCCGGTGGCGCCTATGTGCCGCTGGACCCGGATTATCCGCAGGAGCGCCTGGCCTACATGATCCAGGACAGTGGCATCGGCCTGCTGCTGACCCAGCCGACGGTGCAGTTGCCCGCCAGCAGTGCTGTCGAGCGCCTGATGCTGGAGCCGGGCGCTGCCTGGCTGGCCGGCTGCGAGCTCGGCGCGCCGCAGCTTCACATGCAGCCGGACCACCTGGCCTACGTGATCTACACCTCGGGCTCCACCGGCAAGCCCAAGGGTGTGGCCGTGCGCCATGGCGGGCTGGCCAATCACATGCACTGGATGCAGCAGGCCTTTGCCGTGCAGCCTGAAGACCGCGTGCTGCAGAAGACCGCCTTCAGCTTCGACGCCTCGGTGTGGGAGTTCTGGCTGGCATTGATCGGCGGCGCGCAACTGGTGGTGGCCGAGCCGGGGCTGGTGCTGGATCCGCAGCGGTTCTGGCAGCAGGTGAGCGAGCAGCGCATCAGCATCCTGCAGTTGGCGCCGTCATTGCTGCATGCCTTGCTGCCGGATCGCGGCGCGGGCCAGATGGACTCGGTACGGTTGCTGGCGATGGGCGGCGAAGCGTTGTCCGCCGCGTTGAGCGAGCAGGTTCGAGCCGGCTGGGGCGGGCAACTGGTCAACCTGTACGGCCCCACGGAAGCCACCATCGACAGCACCTTCCACGTGCTGTCGGCGCAGCTGCAGGCGGGCACGGTACCCATCGGCCGCGCCGTGGCCAACGTGCGCCTGCATGTGCTGAGCGATGCGCTGGGTGTGACGCCGTTTGCCAGGGGCGAGCTGTACATCGGCGGTGATTCGCTGGCGCGTGGCTACCTCAACCAGCCGGCGCTGACGGCCGAGCGTTTTGTGCCGGATCCGTTCGACACCAGTTCCCAGGGCGGTGCGCGCCTGTACCGCAGCGGTGACATGACACGCTATCGCGCCGATGGGGTGATCGAGTACCTCGGGCGCGCCGACCACCAGGTGAAGATCCGTGGCCTGCGCATCGAGCTGGGTGAAATCGAGGCCAGCCTGCACCAGCATCCGGCGGTGCGCGAAGCGGTGGTGCTGGCTGTCGATGGCCCCCACGGCAGGCAACTGGCGGCCTATCTGGTGGCCAGCGACGGGCTGGCAGCCAATCCCGAGCAACTGGCCAGCCTGCGCGAGCATCTCAAGGTCCGCCTGCCGGAATACATGGTGCCCACGCACCTGCTGTGGCTTGATGCGTTGCCGCTGATGCCCAATGGCAAGCTCGACCGCAA
>NZ_DLNW01000031.1:3435-92803 GCF_002478435.1 Pseudomonas sp. UBA7500
CAGGCGCTGCTGCTCAGGCCCGCTCAGGCGCTGAAGGCGCCCGTGCTGGATCAGGCCCTGCAAGCGCTGCTGACCCACCACGATGCCCTGCGCCTGCGCTACACCCGGCAGGCCGATGGCGCGTGGGCGGCAGAGTATGGCGCTCCGACCGCAGCAGGTGAGGCGCTGTGGACCCGGACATTGGATGATGTCGATGCGCTGCAGGCACTGTGCGACACGGCCCAGCGCAGCCTTGACCTTGAGCGCGGCGAGCTGCTGCGCGCGGTACTCGCGACGCTGCCCGATGGCAGCCAGCGCCTGTTGCTGGCCATCCACCACCTGGTGGTGGATGGCGTGTCGTGGCGCATTCTGCTCGAAGACCTGCAGAGCGCCTACACCCAACTGGCCGCCGGCCAGGTGGTGAACCTGCCACCCAAGACCAGCTCGACCCAGGCCTGGGCGCAGCGCCTGCAGGCGCACGCGGCCGACCTGCAAGGTGAACTGGCCTACTGGAGCAGCGAACTGGCGGGCGCCAGTGCCGACCTGCCCTGCGACAACCCGCAGGGATCGCTGCAGAACGTGCATATGGCCCGGGCGCAGACGCGGCTTGATCAGGCCACCACCCGCCAGTTGCTGCAGCAGGCCCCGGCCGCCTATCGCACCCAGGTCAACGACCTGCTGCTGACCGCCCTGGCGCGGGTGATCGCGCGCTGGACCGGGCGCGATGAGGTGCTGATCCAGCTTGAAGGCCACGGTCGCGAAGAACTGTTCGACGACATCGACCTGACCCGCACGGTGGGTTGGTTCACCAGCATGTTCCCGGTCAGGCTCAGCCCCGTCGACAGCCTCGACGGCTCGATCAAACGCATCAAGGAGCAACTGCGCGCGGTACCCGACAAGGGCATCGGTTTCGGCGCACTGCGCTACCTGGGCGACGCGCAGGCCCGTGAAGCCCTGGCCGCACTGCCGCTACCGCGCATCACCTTCAACTACCTGGGCCAGTTCGACGCCAGCTTTGCCGACGAGCAGGGGGAGGGCGGGTTCTTCACCCCGGCCCGCGAGTCTGCCGGTGACAGCCAGAGCTCCGAAGCACCGCTGGGCAACTGGTTGTCGATCAACGGCCAGGTGTATGGCGGCGAGTTGACCCTGAGCTGGAGTTTCAGCCATCGGATGTTCGCCGAATCCAGCATCCAGACTCTGGCCCAGGCCTATACCGCTGAACTCCAGGCGCTGATTGCGCATTGCATTGCACACGATACGGCTGGCGTGACGCCTTCGGACTTCCCGCTGGCCAGGCTGACCCAGGCACAACTGGACAGCCTGCCGGTAGCGCTGGGCGATGTCGAAGACATCTACCCGCTGTCGCCGATGCAACAGGGCATGCTGTTCCATACCCTGCAGGCCCCCGAGACGGCGCTGTACATCAACCAGATCGCGGTATCGGTCGATGGCCTGGACAGTGCCCGGTTCATTGCGGCCTGGGGCAGCGTGCTGGCTCGTCACGAGACTCTGCGCACCGGCTTCTGCGCCGCGTCACAACTGGCCGAGCCGTTGCAGGTGGTGTATCGCCACGCCGAGCTGCCTGTGCGTCTGCTCGACTGGCGCGACCGCCAGGTGGCTCCGTCGGACCTCGAGGCGCTGGCTGCGGCGGACGCTGGCGAAGGCTTCGACCTGGCCACGGCACCCTTGCTGCGCCTGACCCTGGTCAGGCTCGACGCGCAGCGTAGTCACCTGCTGTGGACCTGCCACCATATCCTGATGGATGGCTGGAGCAGCTCCCGGCTGTTCGCCGAGGTGTTCATGGCGTACCACGGCCGTGCGAGCGACACCGGGGTGGGACGCTACCGTGACTACATCGAGTGGCTGGGACGCCAGTCGCAAGGGCAACTGGAGCAGTTCTGGCGCGCCCACCTGGCCGAGCTGGAAGGCCCCACGTTGCTGGCCGACAACGTGGCCCCGCAGCCGGACGCGGGGCTGGGCGGCCACGCGGCGCTGTACCTGCGCTGGGACCAGGCACGCACCGAGCACCTGCGCACCCAGGCCCAGCACCTGCGGGTGACCCCGAACACCCTGGTGCAGGCTGCATGGCTGCTGCTGTTGCAGCGCTATACCGGGCAGCGCACCGTGTGCTTCGGCGCCACCGTTGCCGGGCGCCCGGCGACGCTGGCGGGTGCCGACGAGATGCTTGGGCTGTTCATCAATACCCTGCCGGTAGTGCAGACCCCGCAGCCGCACCAGCGCGTCAGCGACTGGCTCTCCCAGTTGCAGGGGCACAACCTGGAACTGCGTGATCACGAGCATGCGGCACTGGCCGATGTGCAGCGCTGGGCCGGGCGACCGGGCCAGGCGCTGTTCGACAGCATCGTGGTGTTCGAGAACTACCCGGTGGACGAGCGCCTGCAGGAAACCAGCAACAACGACCTGCAGTTCGGCCAGGCCAGTACCCGTGACGTGACCAACTACGCCATGGACCTTGCGGTGAACCTGGGCCAGACCCTGACAGTCGAGTTCCTGTACCTGCAGAACCGGTTTACCGAGGCGGCCACCGCAGCCATTCTGGGCAACTTCGAACGCCTGCTCGGGGCAATGCTGGACAACCCGCAGGCCACGCTGGGCAGCCTGGACATGCTGACCCCGGCGCAGGCGCGGCTTCTGCAGAGGCGCAACGAGCTGGCAGCACTGCCTGTCGCGGCCCCTGGGTTGCTGGCAGACGATATCGCGGCCCACGCCGGTCGGCGCCCCGACGCTATTGCGGTGATCTGCGCCGACCAGCAACTGAGCTATGCCCAGCTCGATGAGCGGGCCAACCGTCTGGCGCAGTACCTGCTGGCACAGGGTGCGGGTGCCGAAACCTGCGTAGGCATCGCCCTCGAGCGTTCGGTGCACACGCTGGTTGCCTTCCTGGCGGTGATGAAGAGTGGCGCGGCCTATGTGCCGCTGGATATCGACTACCCGCAGGAGCGTCTGGCCTGGATCGTCGAGGACTCGGGCATGCACCTGCTGCTGACCCACAGCTCGCTGAGCCAGCGCTTCGCCGGCGTGGCCTGCACCCTGGAACTGGACCGCCTGGACCTGCATGGCCAGGCGGGCGGTTGCCCGCAGGTGGTAGTGCAGCCGGACAACCTGGCGTACCTGATCTACACCTCCGGCTCGACCGGCAAGCCCAAGGGGGTAGCGGTCAGCCACGGGCAGATCCGCATGCACTGCCGCGCGATTGCCGAGCGCTACGAAATGAGCGAGAAGACCCGCGAACTGCTGTTCATGTCGTTTGCCTTCGACGGCGCGCAGGAGCGCTGGCTGTCGACCCTGCAGGCCGGTGGCTGCCTGGTGGTGCGTGACAACCACCTGTGGACCGCCGAGCAAACCTTGCAGGTGCTTGGGGCACAGCGCATCGATATCGCGTGCTTCCCGCCGGCCTACCTGCAGCAGTTGGTGGAGTGCGCCGAGCGTCAGCACCTGCCGGCGCCACCGGTGCGCGTCTATTGCTTTGGCGGCGATGCCGTGCCGCAAGCGCTGTTCGAAGACGTCAAGCGGGTGCTGCGTCCGCAGTGGCTGGTCAATGGTTACGGGCCGACCGAGACGGTGGTCACGCCGATGTTGTGGAAGGTGCCGGCCAGCGGGCAGTGCGAGGCGGTGTATGCACCGATCGGCGAGCGGGTGGGCCAGCGCACGCTGTATGTGCTGGACGAAGACCTCAACCCGCTGCCCGATGGCGTGGCCGGTGAGTTGTACATCGGCGGCCTGGGGGTTGCGCGCGGCTACTACCGCCGCGCGGCCCTGACGGCCGAGCGCTTCGTGGCCGATCCGTTCGCCGCCGGTGCCCGTCTGTACCGCAGCGGTGATCGTGTGCGTCGGCGCGCCGACGGGGTGATCGATTACCTGGGGCGCCTGGACAACCAAGTCAAGATTCGCGGTTTTCGTATCGAGCCGGGCGAAGTTGAAGCGCGCTTGCGCAATCAGCCGGGGGTGCGTGAAGCGGTGGTGATTGCACGTGACACCCAGGGCAGCAAGCAACTGCTGGCCTACGTCGTGACCACGGCCCAGGCCGCTGGCGTGGAGCAACTGCGCGAGGCGCTGCGCAGCGAGTTGCCCGACTACATGGTGCCGGCCCATGTCATGCTGCTGCCGGCCCTGCCGTTGACGCCCAATGGCAAGCTCGATCGCAATGCCTTGCCGGCCCCGCAATTGGCCAGCCGGCCCCGGAGTGCACCGCGCAATGCGCTGGAGCGCACGCTGGCGAGCATCTGGCAGGACGTGCTGGAAGTGGACAACGTGGGTATCGACGATAACTTCTTCGAGCTGGGGGGCGACTCGCTGCGTGTGCTGAAGATGCTGTCCAGGGTGCGCGCCTGCGCCGACCTGGACATCGAACTCAAGCTGCGCGATGTGATGGCCGGGCCGACGATTGGCGAGTTGTCCGGCTATTCGACACTGCAGGAGCAGAACCTCGACCCGCTGCTGTTGCTCAACACCCCGGTCGAGCACGGACCTGCGTTGTTCTGCCTGCATGCCGGCTTCGGTACGGTGTTCGACTACGAGCCGCTGGCGCGCCGCCTGGAGGGGCGCTGCAGCGTCTACGGCCTGCAGTGCCGCATGCTGCTGGACCCTGGCTGGGTGGACGAATCGCTGCAGTCGATGGCCATCGACTATGCCCAGTACATTCGCCAGAAACAGCCCGAGGGCCCGTACCGGCTGCTGGGCTGGTCGTTGGGCGGTGCGCTGGCGAGTCTGGTGACCCAGGAGCTGGAAAGCCAGGGGCAGCAGGTGACGTTCCTTGGCCTGGTCGACAGCTTCATCCCGACGTCCTCGCCGGCGCAGCCGGACACTGACTGGGGCGAGGATCTGCGAAGCTTCCTGGGCGTGGTGCTGCAGGCAGCGAAGGCGGATCTGGCATTGCCCGCAGTGCCGGCCGGTGCGCAGGTGGCAACCTTGCACGCGCTGATCGACAGCGTGCGTGCAGGGCTGCCCAGCTCGGCATTTGCCGAGGTCGAGAGCGCGGAGCTGGCGCACACCTTTGCCGTGGCCATGCACCTGAAGGCGCTGTCGACGCGCTTGAACCAGCTGCCGCTGACAGCCGCGGGTGCCTGCTGCTGGTGGGCCGGTGCTCGTGCCGAGGGGGTACGCATCGACGGCAGCGTCGAGGACCTGGCCATCGCCGCCGGCCACTACGACATCCTCAGGCATCCGGACTGGCTGGCCAGCCTGGGCCGACGACTGACCGACGACCTGACTGTTGCTGGCTGAGCCCTGCCGCCCCTCGATCGGGGCGGTTTTTCATTTCTGTTCACTGATTGGCAAGGATAAAAGAAGATGGCCCTGGACCCTGACCTGGAAGGTTTCCTCGAGCTGGTTCAACTGGGACGCCTGAGCGGCAAGACCCGGCCCATGCATGAACTGCAGGTAGCGCAGGCGCGCAGCGACTTCGCCTCGGCCTCGGGCATCCTGGACCCTGCGCCGCCAGGCGACCTGCAGGTGGTCGAGCTGAGTGTACCGAGCCGCGATGCCCAGGCGGTGCCGCTGCGCCTGTACCGGCATGCTCGACGTGGCCCCGGCCTGCAACCGGCGATCCTGTACTTTCATGGTGGTGGCAATGTGGTTGGCAGCCTGGACTCGCATGATGCGGTGTGCCGGCGCCTGGCCAGCAGCGGTACCCATGCGGTGCTGGCGCTGGGGTATCGGCTGGCGCCGGAGCACCCTTACCCTACGGCGGTCAACGATGCGCTGGATGCCGCCGACTGGCTGGCGGCGCAGGCGACATCACTGGCTATCGACAGCCGGCGGATCAGTGTGGCGGGCGACAGCGCCGGTGCTACCCTGGCCACGGTGCTGGCACTGAGCGCACAGCAAGGCCTGTGCCGGCTTGCGCCCAGTGCGCAGTTGCTGTTCTACCCGGTCACGGACATTACCCGCGAGCGTGATTCGCATCGGCGCTATGCCGAGGACTACCTGCTCGAGAGCCAGACCCTGCGCTGGTTCTACGCCCACTACTGCCCCGACCCGGCCCTGCGCGGCGACTGGCGCGCCTCGCCGTTGCTGGCCGGGCACGCCGAGCCGATGATCCGTACCTATGTCAGCCTGGCCGAATACGACCCGCTGTTCGACGAGGGGCAGGCCTATGCCCAGCGCCTTCAGGCCTCGGGCACCGACGTGACGCTACGGGTGGAACAGGGCCTGACCCACGATTTCCTGCGCATGGGAGGGATTTCGTCGCGGGTCGCGGGGATCTATGCCGAGGTCGAGCACTGGCTGCAATCGGCCTGAGGTCCGCGGGCTGCTCAACGCAAAAAGGCGCCGAGGCGCCTTTTTTCGTGGGTGTCGATTTACCAGTCGTAGGTCAGGTTGGCGGTCACCGTGCGGCCCTGGCCGTAGGTGCACTCGAACATGCCGCTGCAGCGGGTGACATACAGTTTGTTGTCCAGGTTCTCCACGTTGGCCTGCACTTTCACGCCCTTGATGTGCAACGGGGAGCGTTCCAGGTCGTAGGAGATCATGCCGTCGTACACGTTGAACGACGGGACGTTGAATTCGCTCCAGGCATAGCTGGTGCCCGGGCTGCTGCGCACATAACGCACTCCGACGCCAAAGCCGAGGCCGACCAGGGCGGTGTCTGCCGGCATCTGGTAGTCGACCCAGGCCGAGGCGGTCAGCGGCGATACGCCGACCGGATGACGACCTTTGAGGCCATCGTTGTCCTTGGTGAACTCGGCGTCGACCCGTGATACCGAGGCGATCAGGTTGAGGTTGTCGGTCAGCGCCGCCTTGCCTTCGAGTTCAAAGCCCACCGAACGCATGGCGCCGGCCTGGTTGTTGAAGCCGGGGTTGGCCGGGTCGCTGGTCAGCACGTTCTTCTTGTCGATCTGGTAGGCCGAGAGCTGGATGAAACTGTCAGAACCTGGCGGCTGGTATTTGATGCCCACTTCGTACTGCTTGCCGGTGGAAGGCTCGAATGTCTTGCCGTCCACGTTGGCGGTGCCGGCCACCGGCTGGAACGATTCGGAGTAGCTGAAGTAGGGCGTGATGCCGTTGTCGAACAGGTAGCCAAAGCCTGCGCGGCCGGAGAACTGCTGATCGCGGGTGGTGGAGGGCTTGACGTACAGCGGGTGGTCGTAATCGATCTTGGCCCAGTCGAAGCGCCCGCCCAGGGTAAGGAACCAGCGGTTCCATTTCAGCTGGTCCTGAACGTAGACGCCGGTCTGGGTGATGGTGTCGTCCCAGGGGTTGGCGGCTGCCTGGCTGAAGTCCAGCGGCTGGCCGTAGTGCGGGTCGTAGAGGTCGATGCCTGGCGGGTTGCGGTCGTAGCGGCCGAGGAACTTGGAGTTGAAGTGGTAGTAGTCCAGGCCCAGCAGCACGGTGTGGTTGACGTCGCCGGTGTTGAACACGGCCTGGGCCGAGTTGTCGATGCCAAAGACCTTGTTGGTCTGCTTCCAGTCGATGGCGTAGCGGTCGGTGTAGCGCTGGTTGTTGACCCCCGTGGCGGGGTTGGCGATGAAGCTGTAGCCGTGCAGCACTGCGGCGAAGCGGTCATCGACGTAGGCGTAGCGCGCGTTCTGGCGCAGGCTCCAGACATCGTCGATCTGGTGGGTCAGCTCGTAGCCGAAGACGTACTGTTCACGGTCGTAGGCGTTGAGCCCGGGCTCGCCGATGAAGGTGTTGCGATCGAGCTTGCCGTTGGGGTTCTTGAATACCGTGCCCACTGCCGGCAGGCCCTGGGGCTCGGGCACGTCGTTGTCTTTCTGGTACTGGCCGTAGAAGGTCAGGCTGGTGTCGTCGTTGATGTTCCAGGTGAAGCTGGGGGCCAGCAGCATGCGCTTCTGTTCGGCATAGTCGACTTCGGAGTTGCTGTCGTTGGCCAGGCCGGTGAGGCGGTACAGGAAGGTGCCTTGCTCGTCGAGCTTGCCGCCGAAGTCGAATGCGCCGTAGCGCCGATCATAGCTGCCAGTACCCAGCACCACCTGGTGGATGGGCTCGACACCGGGGCGCTTGGAGACCATGTTGACGATGCCGCCGGGCTGGTTCTGGCCGTACAGCACCGAGGCGGGGCCCTTGAGAACCTCGACCCGTTCGAGCAGGTAGGGGTCGACCTGCAGCGCACCGCCGGTACTGCCGCCGCCATAGGGCAGGTGCAGGCCGTCCAGATACATCGGCGTGGGGCTGAAACCGCGGGAGGTGGGTTCATCGAAGGCCTTGACCCGTGCCGAGAAGCCCTCGACCTGGATGCCGGGGGTATAGCGCAGTGCCTGGGTGACGGACAGGGCGCCGCGGGCGGTCATCTCGTCCTGGGTGACCACGTTGATGGTCTGCGGGGTTTCCAGGATCGAGGTGTCGGTCTTGGTTCCGGTGGCGCTGCGTTTGGCGACATATCCCTGTACCGGCCCCCACGCCGATTCAGTGAACTTGCCTGACACCAGCGACGGTTCCAGGTTGATCTGGTCGGCATCGGCCCCCGAGCGTGCGCCGCTGAAGTAGATGGCGTTGTCCTGCACGCTGTAGCGCACACCGGTGCCTTGAAGCATGATCTGCAGCGTTTCTTCAAGCGGGTAGCGACCCTTGACGGCGTGCGCGTGCAGGCCGTTGATCTCTTCGGGGTTGAACAGGATCTGCAGGCCGGTCTGATGGCTCAGTTCCTGGATCGAGCGGCCAAGCGGGCCGGCGGGGATGTCCAGCTGCCACTCCTGGGTCTGCGCCTGTGCGGCCAGGGTGAACGCCATGCCCAGCCCGACCGCGGGCAACGTGGCTTTGAAGGCGTGGCGCAGGCGCAACGCAGTGGTCAGGGGCTGCAAGCAGTGTCGTGTTGGCATGGCGATGCTCTTGTCTTGGTTGGCTCAAGTGGTTGGGAAGGTAAGTGTCAGCAGTTTTTTTCGAATGTGGGTAAGACGCGTGACCGCTGAAAAACCGGAAATAAAAAAACTTCTCATTGCCTTTCAGGCGATGGCATCTAGCTGTCAGACGAAGTGGGCGGGGCGGGATTTAGCGCAGGGGGGTGGCAGCGCTGGTTTCAGGCCGTGGCGCGTTGCAACCGATGTGGGAGCCGGCAAGGCCGGCTTCTCCACCTGCTGCAACGCACCTGGCCTGTGGCAGGCAGGTTTGCTCAGGCCGGCTGCAGTTCGCTCACGACCTTGCCGGCGTGCAAACGGATCAGCTGGTCGGCAATGTCGAAGTAACGGTCGTCGTGGGAGATGACGATGATGGTCTTGCCCAGGCGCTTGAGGTCAGGCAACAGCTCGGTGTAGAAAATTCGCCGGAAGGTCGGGTCCTGGTCGGCCGCCCATTCGTCGAACACCAGCACCGGTCGCTCTTCCAGCCAGGCACTGACCAGCGCCAGGCGCTTGCGCTGCCCGGTGGACAGATCGGTGGTGCTGAACACGCCATCGCGAATGCTGACCTTGTGGTCGATCTCCAGTCGTCTGAGGTAGCGCGCAGCATCCTCGGGCACCGGCTTGTCACCCTGGATCACGTCGTCGAACAGGTAGTAGTCGGCAAAGATGGTGGTGAAGATCTGCCGATAATCATCGCGGTTGGCCGCCGTCACCGCCTGGCCATTGAGCTCGATGCTGCCCGACTGCGGCGCGTATAGGCCCAGCAGCAACTTGATCAGGGTGGTCTTGCCACACCCGTTCTCGCCGACGATGAACACGATGTCGCCCTGCTGGATGCTTACGTTCACCGGGCCCAGGCGGAATGGCTCGCTGCCCGGCACCGGGGCGAAACTGTAGCTCACCTGATTCAGGACCAGGCTATGCAGCGGCGTGGCCGGCTGGCTCTGGTCGTCGAGCAGCAGGTGGGGCTCGGGGGAGGAGAACTGCTTGGACAGCTCGGCAATGCGGCGGAAGGCGATCTGTGCCTTGCTGATGATCGGCAGGGTGCCGATCAGGTGCTCCAGCGGGCCCTTCATGTACAGCAGCACCAGCACAAAGCCGCTCATCACCGTCTTGTCGGCGCTGGGCCACCAGGACTGCAAGGCCAGCGCCAGGCCGATGACCACGAAGAACAGCATCGAGCCCAGGCTCTTGGCGATCACGAAGGTGTTGATGGAGCGGATCTGCGTGTCGCAGATGCGGTTGGCGGTGTTGCGGATGCCGTGCAGGAACATGCGCTGGCGGCGCGGGCGGTGGATGCGCAGTTCCTTGGCACCCTCGGCAATGGCGTTGTAGTGCTTTTGCAGGTCGTCCTCGGCTTCACGCGCGGCCTCGAAACCGCGCATGCCCCAGGCGCGGGCGACGAACTGCATCGTGGTGCCCAGCCCGATGGCCACCAGCATCACCAGGAACATCGGCCACGACAGACTCGCCAGGTAGCCCAGGCAGCCCAGGGTCACGGTGAGGGACACCGCCAGTGGCGCGAAGGCGAAGGCGAAGTCGCTGATGGTGTCGACGTCGTGGGTCAGTACCGGGATCAGCCGATGGCTGCGGTAGCGTTCGATCTGGTCGATGGGCGCAGCCAGGACCTTTTCGCCCAGTTCGCGGCGCAGCCTGGCGATGATGTGCTGGCCCACGTAGTTGCTGCCGATATCGGACAGGATGGTGCTGAGCAGGGCCATCAGGCACAGCCCGGCAAAGCCCAGCACCAGCCCCTGGGTGAGGCCGCTTTCGTTGTGCAGGGCGCTGTTGATGGTGGCCAGCAGCGCGGTGACGCTGAGGCCGCCGAGCATGCCCAGGCCGATCGACAGGCTTACCAGCGGCCAGAAGGGTTTGAGCAGGCCGAACAGTTCACTGATGGCCCCGCGAGGTTTGCTGGTCATTCGAGTCTCCCGAATCACACGTGGTTGAGGGGGCGGTCAGAGCTCGCGGGCAACGCGAAAACCCAGGTAGTCGCCGCGTACATCGGGGGCGCGGCTGTTGCGGTTGCCCGAGCGCGAGAACACCGGCGCCTCGCCCCAGTCATTGCCGCGCATGATGCGGATGTCGCAGTTGCCGGTCAGCCACGCGCTGCCGTCGGCGGGGGCGCCTTCATAGCTGGTGTTGAGGCAGTCGGCGACCCACTCGTAGACGTTGCCGTGCATGTCGTACACGCCGAAGGCATTGGGCGGGAAACTGCCTGCCGGGGAGGTGTACGAGTAGCCGTCGGCAGGCCCGTAGGTGTTGGCGTGCCGGGCGATGCTGTACTTTTTTTCGTCGTTGTCATCGAACGGGAACGGTCCGCGCGAGCCGGCGCGTGCGCCGTACTCACGCTCGGCCTCGCTGAGCATGCGGTAGGTGTGGCCGGTCTTTTTCGACAGCCACCGGGCGTAGTCCTGCACGTCGAAGTAGCTGACGCACACCGCTGGCTGGCGCGGACCCTGTTTGTAGGTCGGCTTGCTGGCGGTGCAGGCGCGCCCGGGTCGGGTGTCGCCGTCGGCGATCTTCACCCCGGTTTCGCGGATGTAGGCGTCCAGCTCGCCGGCAGTGACCTGGTAGCGGCTGATGGCAAAGGGCCTGGCGAAGGTCACGGTGTGCAGCGGCCCTTCGTCGTCCTCACGGCCGGTCTCGCCGGGCTCGGTGCCCATGGTGAAGCTGCCGGCGGGCAGTACCACCATTTCGGGGCAGTCCTTGCAGTCGGTGAATACCTGGCCCGGCTGGCGAGGGGAATCTGCCGCCTGGGCGCCCGCGCACAGTGCCAGGCCGAGCGCGGCACTGCACGACAGCTGTGCAAGGGTGCGCGACATGCGCGGGTACGGGGTTGAACGATGGTGAGGCATGGCAGGTTCCGTCAGCTGTTGGCTACAAGATGAAAGGGCGCGATCAGGCACGCAGGCGTTGGCCCAGCACGCTGATCAGGCGATCGATTTCGGCTTCGGTGTTGAGCAGGCCGGGCGCAGCGCGCACCACCGGGCCCACGTCGCGGGACACCGCATCCACCACGATGCGGTGGCGAGTCAGATACGCGGCCACCTCGTCGGCGTCCTGGCCCTTGACCCGGAAGAAGGTGAAGCCTGACGAGTGACGCGGGCTGCGCGGGGTGACCAGTTCGATCGCCTTGTACTCGGCCAGGCGTTGCTTGAGGTAGTCGTTCAGCCCGTGGATGCGCGCCTGAATCGGCGCCTTGCCTACCTGCAGGTGCAACTCGAAGGCCTTGCCCAGGGCCCAGCGGTGCTCGAAGGCGTGGTAGCCGCCGGGGCTCATGATGGTGGCGAAGTCCTCGTTCTCGGAGAACGTGGCGAAGGTCGGCACCAGGTACTTGAGCTCGGTGGAGGCAGCGCAGATGATGCCGGTGCCCCGCGGGCCGAATATCCATTTGTGGGTACCGGAGATGAAGTAGTCGCACTTTAGGTCGGCAAAGCGCATGTCTTCCACGCCAAAACCGTGCACGCCGTCGACCACATAGAGGATGCGGTCCTGCTCGTCGCGGTTGCGGTTGTGTTCGCGTACCAGCTCGCCGATGGCTCCGATGGGCAGCTTGACGCCGCTGCCCGAGTGCACCCAGGTCATGCCCAGTACCCGCGTGGACGGGCGGATCGCGGCGGCGATGTTGCCCAGTACCTCGTCGTCCGAGACCCGCTGCGGGTCGCGGAACAGGCGGATCTTGCGCACCTGGGTGCCCTCGCGGGTGGCGCGGTAGGCGAGGCTGTTGCGGGTGGAGTAATGCTCGTGTTCGGTGGTCAGGATCTCCTGGTGGGCGGCCACCTTAAGGCCGCCGTAGATCAGGCCCAGGCCCTCGGTGGTGCTGCCGGTGAGGGCGATCTGGCGTGGCTTGACCTCCAGGTAGCGGGCGGCCCAGTCGCGCACTTCGCCTTCGCGCTTCCATTCGGCCTGGGTTTCCCAGTCGACCCATTGCGCGGGGTGGCGGTCGAGTTTTGCGCGATAGTCTTCGATGGCATCGCGCACGGGCTTGGGATGGGAGGTGATCAGGAAGTTGGCGAAATGAGCGTAATCGGGGTCGAGCTCGAACAGGCTGCGAAAGCCGGCCCAGGCATCGCTGCCGTTGCCGGGCAGTGACGGGCCGGCGAGGGCGCCGGGCAACAGCTGGCTGCCCAGCGGCAGGCTGGCGGCCAGCAGGCCGGCGTACTTGAGAAGGGTGCGGCGATCGGTCATGACGGGGCTCGCTGGCGAGTCAACGGGAAGAGGCGGCTACAGGGCGGGCGGCGTTTTGCGCCTGTTCCCACACCCGCAGGAAGTTGCCGCCCCAGAGCTTGGCGATATCGGCCTCGGAGTAGCCGCGTGAGAGCAGTTCGGCGGTGACGTTGCGGGTTTCGCCCACATCGCGCCAGCCGTCCACGCCACCGCCCTCGTTGAAGTCCGAGCTGATGCCAACGTGATCGATGCCGACCTTGCGCACGGTGTAGTCGATGGCGTCACCGAACTCCTTGAGCGAGGCCGGCGGCTCTTCTTCGAGAATGCCGTACAGCTCGCTGGCGTACTGGCCGAAGCGCTGCTCGGGCCAGGCGGCGATGATCGGGTCGCCGGGCATCAGGGCCACCGCCAGGTTGGGCAGCGGCAGCAGGTCGAAGCGCGCACGCAGGGCGTTGAGCTTGTCCTGGGTCTTCTGGCTCAGGGGCTTGAGGTAGGTGGAGAAGGCCACCACCTGGATCACGCCGCCGCTGTCCTTGATCAGTTGCATCTCCTTGTCGCTGAGGTTGCGCGGGATGTCGACCATCGCCCGTGGAGCGGAGTTGGACGCCACCAGCGGCGTGCGGCTGAGCCGGGCCACCTGCTCCAGGGCCTTTGTGGACATCTGCGAGACGTCGATGATCACGCCCAGGTCGTTGAGCCGCTGTACCGCCTGGCGGCCCAGGGGCGACAGCCCGTCAAGGGCGTCGGCGGTGTCGTTGAAGAACGGCAGCGGGCGTGAGGAGTCGGCCCAGGCGTTGTTACCCACGTAGCTGAAGCCGAACATGCGCATGCCGCGCGAAGCCCACAGGTCGAGCAGGTCGAGGTCGGTACCCAGCGGGTAGGCATTGAGCATGCTGATGAACACCGCGAACTTGCCTTCGCCGTGCAGGCGCCGCATGTCCTGTGGGGTGTAGGCAACGGCCACCTGGTTGGGGTAGTCGCGCACCATCGCCATGATCGACTTGTAGCGCACCTCCTGCAGGTTGCGTGCTTCCTGCACGAAGCCTTCGGTGGGCCGGTGCGGACCGTTGGGGCCGTTCCACATTTCGGGCCAGGCAAAAATGGTCAGCGCGGCGCCGGACAGGCGCCCGCGGGCGGTCTTGACGAGGTCGAAGCGTCCGCTGCCTTCCTTGTCGGCTTCATTGCCTTCCATGCCGAAGTTGGCCGGCAGGGTGATGTGGCTGTCGAACGAGAGCAGGCGATCCTGCAGTTCATTGGCCTGCTTGACCACCTCGCGGGGGTAGCCGGCGCTGGGGCCGAAGTAGGTCCAGGCGGCCACCCCGGCACCGGCGGTGAGCGCGGTGGCCAGGCTGATGTACAAGGCTTTTTTCCAGCGTGGTGTGGTCATCGTGGTCTCAGTCAGGTTCACCGTCGAGGTTCAGGCACGAGGCCTTTGCTATCTGGTGAGGACGAGCGCAATCGGCAGAAATTTAGCCGTCGCCTGCGCCCTGTGCGGGCCGCCCGGGGCCGCTTGCTGGCTAAATTTCCCTGTGTGCACAACGTTCTAGCTTCGACAACGCCATGCTCCATGGCGCAACGCGAGACACACAGGTAGGTCAATGACGATTTCTCGACGAGGGTTCATTGCGGGTGTTGCACTGACGGGCGTGGCGGTGCCTGGGGCGCTGTACGCGCACCGCGAGCTGACACGCGAGGAATTTCCGATCACCCCCGGGGAGGCCACCGTCGACTTGCCCGATACCGCCGGCCAGCAGTTGGCCGATACCCTGCGTGGCATCTGGCAGCTGGAAGGCGGCAATGTCGGCCTGGAAGGGCTTGAACACACGTCCCTGGAGTTGTTGCTGGATATTGCTCCGCGTGGCCGCGGCCTGCGCGGATGCCTGGACACGCCCGAGCGCCTGCGCAGTGACGCCGAGCCCCGCTACCGGGTGGTGGGCGACCTGATGCCGGGTGCACCGAATGTGTTGAGCTGGCGGCTGATACCCACAGCGGACACTGCGGGGCTGGCGCGCTATGAGTGTCGCGTGCTGCTCGATGAGGTATGGGGCGATTTCGGTAACGCCGGCACTGCCACGCTCACCGGCCAGGTGCTGGACCTGCAGCGCCCGCTGGCCCTGCCCGAGCAGAACCACCGCTTTGTGGCGCGCAAGCGGACCTTCCCCGAAGCTCGCGAGCGCACCGCGCTGAACCCGACGTTGCTGGCGTGGCTGATCTCCCCCGAGCATCGCCTGTTCCACCAGTTGTGGCATGCCTCGCGGGACAAGTGGCACAAGCTGGCACCCAAGCAGCACGAGGCGTTGCGTGCCATCGGCTGGCAGCCCGGTCCGCGTGACCATGAGCGCGATGCCCGCGGCCCGCGCAAGGATCGCAACGGTTCGGGCGAGGACTTCTTTTTCATGCACCGGCACATGCTCGGTACCGCACGTTCGATGCAGGACCTGCCGTCCTGGCCGCGCTTTCCGATGCCGCAACCGGAACTGGCGCGTGACCGCGCAGGCTTTTTGCGCTACTTCGACAACCAGGATGGCAACGCCTTGCCGCCCACCTGGCTGGCGCAGGGCGATGACGAATACACCCAGTGGGTCAAGGACATCAAGAGCAGTGAGGTTTTCCATGCCAACTTCGAGCTGTGGGAGTCACGCTACAGCGACCCGCATTATCTTTCGCGCCTGACCCTGGGGCAGTTCGGCTCGGAGGTGGAACTGGGGTTGCACGACTGGCTGCACATGCGCTGGGCGTCGGTGCCGCGTGACCCGGTCAACGGTGCACCGGTGCCCTATGCGCGCACCCCGAGCGATTTTGCGCCGCGCTGGTACGGGCCCGAAAACGATTTTCTCGGCGACCCGTTCTCGTCCCACGTCAACCCGGTGTTCTGGCGCTTCCATGGCTGGATCGATGACCGTATCGAGGACTGGTACCGCGCCCATGAGCGCTTTCACCCCGGCCAGGTGGTGCGGCGCGAGGTCAACGGGGTGGCGTGGTTCGCGCCCGGGCGCTGGGTGGAGGTGGCCGACCCCTGGCTGGGCCCGATCACCCACGGTTGCAGCACGGTGCCGGGCCTGCAGGTGGGCAAGAGCGTGGAGATGGACCCGGAGACCATGAAGCTGGCGTTGCGCATCACCTACAGCGACGAAGACGGGCTGGCCAGCCTGGTTCGCCGGGTGCCGCAGCGTCCGTGGTACGCCCGTCACCTGAAGGTCAGGCAGCGCCAGGTGTAAGGCGCTGCCTGCCGGTGTGCCCTAGCGTACCTGGGGGGTTGCCTGCCAGCCGCCGCCCAGCGCCTTGTACAGCGCGATGCTGGCCTGCAGGCGCGAGCGGCGCAATTGCACGTTGTCGTCCTGGGCAGCGAACAGCGTGCGCTGGGTTTCCAGCACGGTGAGCAGGTCTTCGGCACCTGCCTGGTAGCGGCTCTGGGCAATCTGGAAGGCGCGTTGCGCCTGGGCCAGCTCTTCGCTTTGCCACTGGCGCTGCTGGTCCAGCCCGCGAATGCTGTTCAGGGCCTTCTCTACGTCGGCAAAGCCATTGATGATCGCGCCGCGGTAGGTTTCCAGCAGTTCCTGCTGGCGTGCCGTGGCCTTGTCGCGCTCGGCCTTCAGGCGCCCGCCGTTGAAGATCGGTGCCACCAGCCCGGCACCCAGGTTGTACACCGGGTTGCGCAGCATGTCGTCGACGTGGGAGGCGCCTGAACCGACGGCAGCAGTCAGGGTCAGTGCTGGCAGCATGTTGGCCCGCGCCACCTGCACATCGGCTTGCGCTGCGGCCAGCTGGGCTTCGGCGCTGGCGATGTCGGGGCGGCGGGTAAGCAGCTCGCTCGGCAGGCTGGCGGCAATGTCCGGCCAGCTCAGCCGGGCGAAGGCTTCACGATCCAGCTGCAGTTGCTGGCGCGGTTGGCCAAGCAGGGCGGCCAGGCTGATCAATGTCTGCTCGGCGTCCTGGGCCAGCAGTGGCAGCTGGCGCTGTTGCGCGGCCACCAGGCTCTTCTGCTGGGCCAGTTCCAGTGCGGTGGCGGAACCCGAGTCGTAGCGGCTCTGCACCAGGTGCAGCACGCTCTGGGCGTTGTCCAGGTTCTGTTCGGCAATGCGCTGCTGTTCGACCAGGGCCAGCCAGCGCGTGTAGTGGTCGGCCACGCCGCTGAGCAGGGTCAGCTCGACGGTGTCGCGCTCGAACTCGCTGGCTTGCAGGCTGAAGCGGGCACTGTCGCGACCGGCGCGCTTGCCGCCCCAGAAGTCCACCTCGTAGGTGGCGCTCAGGGTGGCCTGGTAACTGTTGGTGGCCTTGTTGGCGGTGCTGTTGTCCAGGGTGCTGGAGCGGTAGGCGTACATGCGCTTCTGGCGCGTGGCGTTGAGGCCCGCATTGAGTTCGGGCAGCAGCGCGGCGCCTGCGATCACGGCACTGGCCTGGGCCTGGCGCACACGGGCGACGGCACCGGCCAGGTCATGGCTGCCCACCCGCGCCTGGTCGATCAACTGGTCGAGTTCGCGGCTGCCGAAGGTGGTCCACCATTGCCGGTCGAGGGTGCCGGCCGCGTCCAGGTGTTCGGTATGCCAGCGTGGCGGTAGCTGCAGGCCGCTGTCCGGGCGCGGCGCCTGGCTGGCGCAGGCCGCGAGCAACAGGCTGGCGGCAAGTAGGGTCAATGGCGCTTTCATAGTGTGTTCATTCGCTGGTAAGGGCTGCCACCGGGTCGAGCCGGGCGGCCTTGCGGGCAGGCATGAAGCCGAAGATGACGCCGGTGACCAGGGCGCAGGCAAATGCACCGAGCACGGCGGTCAGGGAAAACGCCACGGCCACCTCGCTGAGCAGCAGCGCCCCCCCCACCAGCAGGGCCAGGCCGATGCCGGTGAGGCCGCCGACCACAGAAAGCATCACCGCCTCGGTCAGGAACTGGCGCAGGATGTCGCGCTGGCGGGCACCGGTGGCCATGCGGATGCCGATCTCGCGGGTACGCTCGCGCACGGTCATGAGCATGATGTTCATCACGCCGATGCCGCCCACCAGCAGCGAGATGGCGGCAATCGCGCCGAGCATCAGCGACAGGGTGCCCTGGGTGCGGGCTTCGGCCTGGATCATGGCGGCGTTGTTGGTCAGCTCGTAGTCGCGCTTGCCGTTGTGCAGGCGCAGCATCAACTGGTCGATGGCCTTTTCGGCCTCGTTGACGCGGCGTGCATCGGCGGCGGCAATGGCCACGTACTCTGGGTTCTGGCTGCCGAACAGGCGGATGCTGGCGGCCGAATAGGGCACCGCGATACGGTCGTCGCTGTCCTGGTCGCCTGAACTTGCGCCTTTTTCGGCGAGCACACCCACCACCTGGAAGGGCACGTTCTCGATCAGGATGTATTCGCCAATGGGGTTGGCGGCGTCCTTGAGCAGCTTTTCGCGCACCTTGTGGCCGATGACCGCGACGGCGCTGGCGTTGCGCTCGTCGGCTTCGGTGAAATAGCTGCCTTGCACCACCGGCCAGTTGAAGATGGCCGGGAAGTTGGTGTCGTTGCCGCCTACGTAGCTGGTGTAGTCGGCATTACCGTAGCGCACGCCGGCGGTGGAGCCGTTGACCGGCATGATGCGCTGGACCTGCGGCAGCCTGCCCACGGCGGCGACGTCTTCCAGGGTGATGACCCCAGGCGGTGTACGCGGGTTGGGAGCGTGGCCGCTGAGGTAGATGATGTTGGAACCGAACGCGCCCATCTGCGCCATCACCTGGCGCTTGCTGCCTTCGCCCACCGCCAGCATCACCACCACCGAGGCCACGCCGATGACGATGCCGAGCAGGGTGAGGGCAGTGCGAAAACGGTTGATCCACATGACGCGCCAGGCGGCCTGCACGGCATCGACCAGCTCGCCCTTCCAGGCCCCGGCATATTCGCTGCCGTCGGCCATGCGTTCGCGCAGGTCGACGGCCTGCAGGGCGCCCGGCGGGGCGTCCACCGGCTGGTCCAGCAGGACCGGCGCCGAGTCGCTGATGATCCGGCCGTCGCTGATCTCGATGATGCGCCTGGCGCGAGCAGCCACCGCACGGTCGTGGGTGATGAGGATGACCACGTGGCCCTGGCTGGCCAGTTCGTCCAGCAGCTTCATGACCTCTACGCCGCTGTGGCTGTCCAGCGCCCCGGTGGGCTCGTCGGCGAGGATGATGTGGCCGCCGTTCATCAGTGCGCGGGCGATCGACACCCGCTGTTGCTGGCCGCCGGACAGTTGGTGCGGGCGGTTGGCGGTACGCTGGCCCAGGCCCAGGCGCTCGAGCAGCGCAGCGGCGCGCGCGTGTCGCTCCGGCGCCGGGGTGCCGGCGTAGATCGCGGGCATCTCGACGTTCTCCTGGGCCGAGCAGGAGGGGATCAGGTGGTAGCCCTGGAACACGAAACCGAAGGCCTCGCGGCGCAGCCAGGCCAGGGCGTCGCTGTCGAGGTGGGCGACGTCCTCGCCGGCGAACAGGTAGTGGCCGCTGGTGGGGCGGTCGAGGCAGCCGAGGATGTTCATCAGGGTCGACTTGCCAGAGCCCGAGGCGCCGACGATGGCGAGGAACTCACCGGCATGGATGGACAGGTCGATGCCATGCAGGACGTCGACCCGCGGCGTGCCTGCGCCGCCGTAAGACTTGCTGATGGATTTGAGCTGGATCAGTGGCGTCTGCATTCAACCCTCGCTGCCTTCGAGGGGGCCGATCAGCAGGCGGTCGCCTTCGCTCAGGCCATCGAGGATCTCGATGTGCAGGCGGTCGCTGATGCCGGTGCGTACCTGACGTTCCTCGACGCGGCCGTTGCTGGCCACCACCCTGGCCATCTGCGTGGTGTCCCTGAGCCCGCCGTGCAGGGCGGCGATGGGGGCGGTGAGGACATTGCTGGCCTGGCTGGCCACGAAGAATACCTGGGCGGTCATCTCGGCCATCAGTGCGCTGTCGGCGTTGTCGACGTCCAGCAGTACGGTGTAGAGCACCACGCGGCCACTGCCGCTTTTGCTCGAGGTGTTCGGGCTGCCGCCGCCCTGGCCGCTTTCCCCCAGCGGCTTGGGCGGGATCGGCAGGATCTGGCGCACGGTGCTGGCCCAGCGCCGGCTACCGCCGCTGAGGGTGGTGAAGTAGGCGTTCATGCCCGGCTTGACGTGGCCGATGTCGGCTTCGGAGACCTCGGCCCACACGGTCATCGGCGAGAGCTTGGCGATGCGCAGGATCAGCGGGGTCTGCTGCTGTGCGTTGAGGGTCTGGCCTTCGCGGGCATCGACGGCCACCACGGTACCGGACATCGGCGCGTAGATGCGCGTGTAGCCCAGTTCTGCCTGGTCGCTGCGCAGGGTGGCCTGGGCCTGGCGGATCTGCGCCTGGTACATGTCGATGCGGGCCTGGGTGGCCTTGAGTTCGGCGCGCGCGGTCTGTACGTCTTCCTCGCGGGTGGCGCCATTGGCCACCAGGCTCTGCTGGCGCTGGTACTTCTGGCGGGCCAGTTCGTTCTGGGCGCGCTGTTCCTGGAGCTGGGCCTGCAGGTTCTCGATGGCGAAGCGGCTGGCATCGAGCTTGGCCTGCTGGGTGGAGGGGTCGATCTCGACCAGCAACTGGCCTTCCTCGATCGAGTCGCCGGCTTCGACGTGGATCTTGCGGATCTGCCCGGAAGCCTGGGCACCGACATCGACGTAGCGTCTGGGTTGCAGGGTGCCCAGCGCGGTGACGCTGCTTTCGATGTTGGCGCGGGTGACCGCCACGGTGGCCAGTTGGTCGTTGCCAGGCAGGGTTTTCCAGGCGACCAGCGTGCCCAGGGCGAGCAGGCCGAGGCAGCACACGAGCAGGCGGCGTTTGTTTTTCGGGCGTTTCATGCGGGCTTCCAACCAGGGGTTGATCCATGCCAGGAGGTGACGAACACGCGCTCGGCAGGCATGGAAGGCTGCAAGTTAAACGAGCGGTATTCGAGGTAATTTAGACCGGTGCGTGGCTGGGCCAGCCCGCACCAGGGCAACATGGGCGAGAGTATGACCGAGTCGCTTGATGAGAATAATATTAATTAGTGTTATTGTGTCGAGCCATACGACCCAGCGGGTTCAACCTCGGCAACGTCGCGCACAGGTACTGTTGTGGAACACTACTATCGAGAGCTGGTGAGCTTTCTGATGTCGCGCCTGGGCAGCCGCCACGCGGCCGAAGACGTCGCCCATGACGCCTACCTGCGGGTGCTGGAGCGGGCTGATTCGCAACCTATCGAGCACCCTCGCGCGTTTCTCTACCGTACTGCACTGAACCTGGTGGTGGATGGCCATCGACGCGAGCGGATCCGCCAGGTCGAACCCCTGGAGGTGCTCGATACCGACGAGCGCTGGCACAGCCCGACCCCCTTGCACGCCATGCATGGCGATCAGCGCCTGGCATTGATGCAGCGTGCGCTGGCCGAACTCAGCCCGACATGCCGCGACAGCTTCATATTGCGCAAGCTCGATGGCCTGTCGCATCAGCAGATCGCCTTGCGCCTGGGCATTTCCCGCAGCCTGGTGGAGAAGCACATCGTCAATGCGATGAAGCACTGCCGCGTGCGCATGCGCGAGTGGGAATCCTGAGCGCGGGGCTGCGATCCAGGGTGAAAGTTCGGGTTGTTCCTTGATTTATGCGCGATTCCCTACAAGTATCAGTGGCAGACCTCTGTTCAGGCGCGATGTTTGCAGCAACTTGCAGTCGTGGATTGTCGCTGTAGGGTCAAGGACGCTAACTCCCTTTACCTTCTGCCAGGTCCGGACGATGCCAAACAAATCGATGCGCATCCTGATCGCCGACGAGCACCCCAGCCAGTTGCTGCAACTGGAGAAGATGCTCAATGGACTGGGCTATTACCGCATTGCCCCGGTCGAGAGTTTCGATGAGCTGCAGCGCCTGGTGCAGGCGGCCCTGCAGCCCTTCAATCTGCTGATCGGCAACATCGATCTGGCCAGCCACGCGGGCGTGGACATGGCGCGCTTCTGCAAGGCGAGCCTGCCGATCCAGCATGCCTTGCTGTATCACTCTCAGCACCTGAAGGTACCTGCAGTACCGGTGTCACAGCGCCAGGCGGTGAGCCTGAGCCTGCCCAAGGTGCCAGACAGCGAGGCGCTGGAGTCCTTCATGGCGATCATCGATGCGCCGGTGGTAATCGATCAGATGGAACTGAGCGGTGGTCTGGGCGCCCGTACGGGCCACCTGCCGCGGCGTACCAATTTTGCCCAGACCGTGTTCTGTCGACCGTCCTGAAGCTTGTCGGGCCATTGGCCGCAGCGTTTTGCTATCCTCTTGCGTTTGCCGATTTGCGGAAACGCCCATGAGTGCCATCGCTACCCCCCGACCGTCGTTGTCACGCGCAGACCACAAGACCCTGGGCCTGGCGGCGCTGGGCGGTGCGCTGGAGATCTACGATTTCATCATCTTCGTGTTCTTCGCGCTGACCCTGAGCCAGCTGTTCTTCCCGCCCGAGATGCCGGAGTGGCTGCGTCTGCTGCAGAGCTTCGGGATCTTCGTCACCGGGTACCTGGCGCGGCCGCTGGGCGGCATCCTGATGGCGCATTTTGCCGATCACCTGGGGCGCAAGAAGGTGTTCAGCCTGAGCATCCTGATGATGGCGCTGCCGTGCCTGCTGATCGGGGTGATGCCGACCTATGCCGACATCGGTTACGCGGCGCCGCTGATCCTGCTGGGCCTGCGCATTCTGCAGGGCGCGGCGGTGGGCGGTGAGGTGCCAAGCGCCTGGACCTTCGTCGCCGAGCATGCGCCGGCCGGGCGGCGGGGCTATGCGCTGGGTTTTCTGCAGGCCGGGCTGACGTTCGGCTACCTGCTGGGCGCGCTGACCGCCACGGCGCTGGCCCAGGTGTTCACCGCCCAGGAGATTCTGGACTACGCCTGGCGCTATCCATTCTTGCTGGGCGGGGTGTTCGGCGTGATCGGGGTGTGGCTGCGCCGCTGGCTGAGCGAGACGCCGGTGTTCCTGGCGCTGCGCGAGCGGCGTGAACAACCGGTGGCCTTCCCGCTGCGCACGGTGCTGCGCGAGCACCGCCGCGCGCTGGTGCCGGCGGCCCTGCTGACCTGCGTGCTGACCTCGGCGGTGGTGGTGCTGGTGGTGATTACCCCGACGGTGATGCAGCAGCGCTTCGGCATGAGCGCGGCCGACACCTTCGCCCTGAGCGCGCTGGGTATCGTGTTCTTGAACATCGGTTGCGTGCTGGCCGGCTTGCTGGTGGACCGGGTAGGTGCCTGGCGCGCGCTGATGGTCTACAGCCTGTTGCTGCCGTTGGGAGTGGGGGCGCTGTATGCCAGCCTGATCGGCGGCTGGGGCTGGACCGGGGTGGCCTATGCGCTGGCAGGGCTGGCCTGTGGTGTAGTGGGGGTGGTGCCGTCGGTGATGGTCGGGCTGTTTCCGCCGGCCATTCGCGTGTCGGGGATTTCCTTTACCTACAACCTGGCCTATGCGCTGTGGGCCAGCACCACGCCGCTTATGCTGATTGCGCTGATGCCGTGGAGCCCATGGGTGTGTGTGGGGTTCTGCCTGCTGATGGGCACGGTGGGCCTGCTCACGGCGGTGTACTTCAGTGCGCGGGAGGACCTGCGGGCCGGGGATGAACTGGTGTTGGCGAAGGTGTGAGACCGTTTGCTCGAACGCCTTCACGAAAAAGCCCCCAGCGCCGCAAGGCGTGGGGGCTTTTTTTGTGGGCGGTACTTACATGTTCGGGTAAGTCGGGCCGCCAGCACCTTCCGGGGTCACCCAGGTGATGTTCTGCGAAGGGTCCTTGATGTCACAGGTCTTGCAGTGCACGCAGTTCTGGGCGTTGATCTGGAAGCGCTTGCTACCGTCTTCCTGGCTGATCACCTCGTATACGCCGGCCGGGCAGTAGCGCTGCGCCGGTTCGTCGTACAACGGCAGGTTGGTGCCGATCGGGATGCTCGGGTCGGTCAGCTTCAGGTGGCACGGCTGCTCTTCTTCATGGTTGGTGCTGGAGAGGAACACCGAGCTCAGCTTGTCGAAGCTCAACTTGCCATCGGGCTTGGGGTAATCGATCTTCTTCGAGTCGGCCGCCAGTTTGAGGCAGGCGTAGTCCGGCTTGGTGTCGTGCAGGGTGAACGGCAGCTTGCCGCCGAACCAGTTCTGGTCGACATAGTTGAATGCCGCGCCGAGCATCGGGCCGAACTTGTGCATCGCCGGGCCGAAGTTGCGGCTGGCGAACAGTTCTTCGTACAGCCAGCTGGCCTTGAAGCCGTCGACGTAGGCGGTCAGTTCGTCGCCACCCTCGCTACCGGCCAGCAGCGCATCGGCCACCGCTTCGGCTGCGAGCATGCCGGACTTCATGGCGGTGTGGCTGCCCTTGATCTTGGCCACGTTCATGGTGCCCAGGTCGCAGCCGATCAGCGCGCCGCCCTTGAACACCATTTTCGGCAGCGAGTTCAGGCCGCCCTTGGCCAGGGCACGGGCGCCATAGCTGATGCGCTTGCCACCCTCCAGGTACTGGGCGAGCACCGGGTGGTGCTTGAGGCGCTGGAACTCGTCGAACGGGGAGAGGTAGGCGTTGGCATACGACAGGTCGACGATCAGGCCGACCACCACCTGGTTGTTTTCCAGGTGATACAGGAACGAGCCGCCGGTGTTCTCGGTGCTCATCACGTCCAGCGGCCAGCCGGCGGTGTGGATCACCAGTCCTTGCTGGTGCTTGGCCGGGTCGATTTCCCAGATTTCCTTGAGGCCGATGCCGTAGTGCTGCACGTCGCTGGCGTTGTCCAGGTCGAAGCGCTTGATCAGTTGCTTGCCGATATGCCCACGGCAGCCTTCGGCGAACAGCGTGTACTTGCCGCGCAGTTCCATGCCGGGGGTGTATACGCCTTCCTTGGGGTTGCCTTCGCGGTCGACACCCAGGTCGCCGGTGATGATCCCGCGGACCACGCCGTTTTCATCGAACAGCGCTTCCTGGGCAGCGAAGCCTGGGTAGACTTCCACGCCCAGGTTCTCGGCCTGCTGGGCCAGCCAGCGGCACAGGTTGCCCAGCGAGATGATGTAGTTGCCTTCGTTGTGCATGGTCTTGGGCACGAACAGATCGGGCACCTTGACCGAGCTGCTGGCGTCGCGCAGCACGTAGATGTCGTCGCGCTTGACCTCGGTGTTCAGTGGCGCGCCGAGTTCTTTCCAGTCCGGGAACAGTTCGTTCAGGGCACGCGGCTCGAACACCGCACCGGAGAGAATGTGTGCACCGACCTCGGAGCCTTTCTCGACCACGCAGACGCTGATTTCATTACCGGCTTCGGCGGCCTTCTGCTTCAGTCGGCAGGCGGCGGACAGGCCTGCCGGGCCAGCGCCGACGATGACCACGTCGAATTCCATGTATTCGCGTTCCACAGGTTCTCTCCTACTCAAGGCTCATCGGTTTTTCTTTGTTGGCGGGTGTCAGGCGGTCATTTCGAAGTACCCGGGCGTGTAGCTCGGGTGATGACGGACTACACCGCTTTCTCTTGGCCGCGCATTATATCTACACCACTTGCGAGGTCCAATACAAACGTTTGTTTGAATTTGCCGCAGCCCAGTAAAATCAAAGACGCACGGCTTGAAGCTGGCTGGTTTGCCGTATTGACCGGATTGGGCGTTACGGTCAAGATACGGGCGGTTTTACGCTCGCCGTAGGCTGACCGTCGGATGCAGGAGCACCCCTAAAAACCAGGCAAAAAGCAGGGCAGTTACGCCAGGACCCGCCTTTGTAGTGGAGTTTACACGCCACGACAAACAATGACCCACGGGTTTTGCGCGCAAGCGTCGAGAACAGACTGCACAGTCAGTTGAATTTCACCTGCTCGCGTTCGTTTTTGGAGGTGCCCTTGTACCCACGCGCAATCGCCCGGTTCTGCCCAGGCGACATTCTTTTCACCGGAGAGTAACGAGGAATCCATGAAGGTTCTTGTAGCTGTCAAACGAGTGGTCGACTATAACGTCAAGGTTCGCGTCAAGGCGGACAACTCCGGCGTAGACCTTGCTAACGTCAAGATGTCCATGAACCCCTTCTGCGAAATCGCCGTAGAAGAAGCCGTGCGCCTGAAAGAGAAGGGCGTGGCGAGCGAAATCGTCGTCGTTACCGTCGGCCCGGCCACTGCCCAGGAGCAGCTGCGTACCGCCCTGGCACTGGGTGCCGACCGCGCCGTGCTGGTCGAGTCGGCTGAAGAGCTGACCTCGCTGGCCGTGGCCAAGCTGCTCAAGGCTGTGGTCGACAAGGAGCAGCCGCAGCTGGTCATCCTTGGCAAGCAGGCCATCGACAGCGACAACAACCAGACCGGCCAGATGCTGGCTGCGCTGACCGGTTATGCCCAGGGTACTTTCGCCTCCAAGGTGGAAGTGGCCGGCGACAAGGTCAACGTCACCCGTGAAATCGATGGCGGCCTGCAGACCGTTGCTCTGAACCTGCCGGCGATCGTGACCACCGACCTGCGTCTGAACGAGCCGCGCTATGCGTCGCTGCCGAACATCATGAAGGCCAAGAAGAAGCCGCTGGAGACTGTGACTCCGGACGCGCTGGGCGTTTCCACCGCCTCTACCAACAAGACCCTGAAAGTCGAAGCGCCAGCTGCACGCAGCGCTGGTATCAAGGTCAAGTCGGTGGCTGAACTGGTCGAGAAACTGAAGAACGAGGCGAAGGTAATCTAAATGACTATCCTGGTTATCGCTGAACACGAAAACGGCGCCGTTGCCCCGGCGACCCTGAACACCGTTGCTGCCGCCGCGAAAATCGGTGGCGATATCCACGTACTGGTCGCTGGCCAGAACGTGGGTGGCGTTGCCGAAGCTGCCGCGAAAATCGCTGGCGTGGCCAAGGTGCTGGTAGCCGACAACGCTGCCTATGCGCACCAGCTGCCGGAAAACGTCGCGCCGCTGGTGGCCGAGCTTGGCAAGGCCTACAGCCACGTGCTGGCACCAGCCACCTCCAACGGCAAGAACATCCTGCCGCGCGTTGCCGCGCTGCTGGACGTCGACCAGATCTCCGAGATCATCGCGGTCGAGTCGGCGGACACCTTCAAGCGTCCGATCTACGCCGGTAACGCCATTGCCACCGTGCAATCGAGCGCTGCGGTCAAGGTCATCACCGTGCGTGCCACCGGCTTCGACGCCGTTGCCGCCGAAGGTGGTTCGGCTGCTGTCGAAGCGGTTGGCGCTGCCCACGATGCGGGCAAGTCGGCATTTGTCGGCGAAGAGCTGGCCAAGTCCGATCGTCCTGAGCTGACCGCTGCCAAGATCGTCGTTTCCGGCGGTCGCGGCATGCAGAACGGTGACAACTTCAAGCACCTGTACGCGCTGGCCGACAAGCTCGGCGCCGCCGTGGGTGCTTCGCGCGCCGCGGTCGACGCAGGCTTCGTGCCCAACGACATGCAGGTCGGCCAGACCGGCAAGATCGTTGCGCCGCAGCTGTACATCGCCGTCGGTATCTCCGGCGCGATCCAGCACCTGGCCGGCATGAAGGACTCCAAGGTGATCGTTGCGATCAACAAGGACGAAGAGGCGCCGATCTTCCAGGTGGCCGACTACGGCCTGGTCGCCGACCTGTTCGAAGCCGTACCTGAGCTGGAGAAGCTGGTTTAATCCAGCCGCTTCACTTATAAAGAGCCCGGTCTTTTGATCGGGCTTTTTTATTTCGCGACGCAAGGGAGGCATGTGCATGGGGTGGCTTGGCCGAATGGCGATGGCGGGATTGCTGGGGTTTGCCTGCTTGCCCACGGCGGCGCTGGCGGTGGGCAAGTGCGAGCGTCTGGTGGCGACCGGCAGCCCCGATGCGCCGCCCTATGCCTGGCGCGACCCGCAGGACCCCAGGCACCTGATTGGCGCCAACGTCGACCTGCTCAAGCAGGTGGCGACGGAGCTTGGGCTGAAGGTCGAGGTGCTGTACGCAGGCAAGCGCAACGAGGCGCAGGATGAAGTGCGCAGCGGACGCATGGACCTGCTGGTGGATGCGCCGCTGGCCACTGAAGACTTGACCCGTGTCGACTTCATCCACCCGGCGCTGCTGCAGAACGACTACCTGGTGTGGACCCGGCACGACTCCACGCTGGCCTACGACGGCCTGGCCGATCTGCACCAGCACCAGGGCGCGATCTCGGAGAAGGCCAGGCTGACCCCGGCGTTCGCCCAGTTTGCCAAGGACCAGTTGAAGCTGGCGCCGGCGCAGAACCTGACCCAGGCATTCCAGAAGCTTTTGCTTGGCCAGGTCGACTATGTGCTGGCCGGGCGGTACGCCGGCATGGCCATGGCGCAGACCCTTGGCATGGCCAACGACCTGATCGCCCGCGGCCTGCCGTTGGATCGCCCCGGGCTGTACCTGGCGCTGTCGCACAATTCGGCGTGCAATGACGCCTGGTTGCGCGGACAGCTGGCCAAAAAACTGACAGAATTGCCGGCCTCAGGCGTGCCTCAGGCAGTACTGCAACGCAATGTCGAGCGCTGGAAGGCGCAGCTGCAGCAACCGCTCGACGCCCCCAAACAGTAGGAAGATTGTGTGAGAACTCAACCGCTTTTCGCTGCCATGGCGTTACTGGCCCTGGCCGGTTGCGCTGCCGACCCGGCGCCCCACGAGCAGATGCGCCTGTCCGAACAGGCGCTGGAGCAGGCCAAGGCCGTCGGTGCCACCGACGAAGTGGCCGAACTGAAGCTGGCCGAAGACAAGCTTGCCCGCGCCCGCAGCAACATGGCCAGCGAGTCGTACCGTGATGCGCGGCTGCGCGCCGAGCAGGCCGAGCTTGATGCGCGGCTGGCCGAAGCCCGGGTGCTGACCCTCAAGAGTCAGGAGCAGCTGTCGCTGCTGCAATCGCGGGTCAATCGTCTGCGCAAGCAGTTGGGGGAGCAACAGTGAGTTCGATCAAGCCCTTGGTGGCCGTGTTGTGTGCAGGTGTGCTGGGGTTGCAGGGCTGCGCCAGCGAGCGCAGCGAAACCGCCCTCGACCAGGCCGCCGCCAGTTTCCAGGCAGTGAAGGACGATTCCAATGTGCTACGCAGTGCGCCGCGTGACGTGATCCGCGCCGGCGAGTCGCTGGCCCGTGCCGAGCGGTTGTCCAGCTACGTGGGCAGTGGTGCGGACGTGCGCCATTACGCCTACCTGAGTCAGCGCTACAGCGAGATTGCCCGCGAGCACAGCAACCTGGTGCTCAATCAGGAGCGCCTGGCCAAGCTCGAACTGGAGCGCCAGCGCCTGCAGCTGGCCCTGCGCGAGGCCAAGCTGGTCAGCGTGCAGCAGCAGGGCAAATGGCTGGAGGCACAGATCGTCAGCCTGGCCACGACCCAGAGCGACCGTGGCCTGGTGATGACCCTGGGTGACGTGCTGTTCGATACCGGGCAGGCCGAATTGAAGAACTCCGCCAGCCGTACCGTGCTCAAGCTGGTGCAGTTTCTGCAGCTCAACCCCCGGCGCGTTGTGCGCATCGAGGGGTATACCGACAGCACCGGCACTCCCGAGGACAACCTGACGCTGTCGCGTGATCGTGCGCAGGCCGTGGCGGACATGCTGGTCGACCTGGGCGTCGACGAAAAACGCATCCAGGTCGAAGGCTATGGCGACCAGTACCCGATCGAGGCCAATGCCTCGGAGCGGGGCAGGGCGCAGAACCGTCGGGTGGAGATCGTGTTTTCCGACGAGAAAGGCCACCTGGGCGCGCCGCGCTGAGGTCGAGGTAAACAAAAAACCGGTGATAGTCACCGGTTTTTTTATGCCGCAAAGCTTGAAAAAGCCGCTGTCACACAACTGTGTAGTCGACTATTCTGGCATCTGTGCCCGTACACTTATGCACTGTTCCGGTATTCTTCGCCGACTGTACAAGAACAATTAGATAGCCCGCGTTTCGAGATCCGTCCCATGACCAATCTGTTGCTCTACCAGCGCATCGCCCAGCAACTGGCGGAAGACATCCGCCGCGGCGTCTATCAGCCCGGTGAGCGCGTACCGTCGGTACGCAAGATGAGCTCGCAGCTCAATGTCAGCCATGCCACCGTGCTGCAGGCCTATGCCAACCTCGAGGACCAGGGGCTGATTCGCGCGCGGCCGCAATCGGGCTACTACGTCCACCAGACCCCGGCCCTGACTGCGCAGACCCCGGACATCGCGCGGGTCGAGCGTCCAGGGCTGGTCACGCGCAGTAGCATCATCCAGCAGGTACTGACCGAAGCCCGGCGTGATGGGGTGTTCCCGCTGGGGGCGGCGGTTCCGCATGTGGACTACCTGCCGGTGCGCGCGCTGCACCAGCAACTGGCCAAGGTCACGCGGTTCCAGAGCCCGCGCGCGTTCAGCTACATGTTCAGCCCGGGTTTCGAGCCGCTGCGCCGGCAGATCGCCATTCGCATGCGCGACGCCGGGGTGGTGGTCGACCCGTCCGAAGTGGTGGTGACCCACGGTTGCGTCGATGCGCTGCAGATGTCGTTGCGGGTGCTGACCCGGCCAGGCGACCTGATCGCCGCCGAGTCGCCCACCTATTACGGGCTGCTGCAACTGGCGGACCTGCTGGGGCTCAAGGTGATCGAGATTCCCAGCGACCCGGCCACCGGCATCAGCCTGGAGGCCCTGCAACTGGCGGCCAACCAGTGGTCGATCAAGGCGCTGGTGCTGACTGCGCGGTTGAGCAACCCGTTGGGCGGCACCATTCCCGAGGAACGCCAGAAGCAGTTGCTGCGCCTGGCCTCGGATTTCAACATCCAGATCGTCGAGGACGATATCTACGGCGAGCTGATGTTCGAGCAAGGGCGCACCAAGGCGCTCAAGGCCTTCGACCGGCTGGGGCGGGTGATCTATTGCTCGAGCTTTTCCAAGACCCTGTCGCCGGGGGTGCGTATCGGCTGGATGATCGCGGGCAACTATCAGCAGGAAATCCAGCGACTGCAGACCTTTACCACGCACTCGGCGTGCAGTGTGACGCAGATGGGGGTGGCGGCCTACCTTGAAAATGGTGGCTATGACCGCCATCTGCGCTACATTCGCCAGGAATATCGCAAGAACCTCAGTGCCTACCAGCTGGCGGTACAGCAGCACTTTCCGGAAGGCACCCAGATGAGCCGGCCTACCGGGGGCTTCATCCTGTGGGTCAGCCTGCCGGGGCGGGTCAACACCCAGGAGTTGCATGTACGTGCCTTGCAGCAGGGCATCAGCATCGCGCCCGGGCTGATCTTCAGTAACACGGAGCAGTTCAACCACTGCATTCGTCTCAACTGCGGCATTCCGTGGAACCGCGAGGCTGAGCGGGCGCTGCTGACATTGGGGATGCTGGCCCATCAGCTTTGCCAGGAAACCGTCTCGGGCGGATACCTCTAGATCGCGGGCTTGCCAGCGACTGCAGGAACAGGGAGCATGTGCGACTCATGAATACGTCTCGTTGCCTATGAAAGCGTTGAGCTGTGCTGCCGTGATGTTGTGTGCGCTGGGCCTGTGTGCAACGGGCCCGGCACTGGCTGTGCCCGGACCGGGGCCGATACTGCTGGCACAGGCGTCGGCTGCCCCGGCACCGGACCGGAAGCCTTCGACCCAGGCCCCGGTAAAAGCGAGTGCCAAGCCACAGGCCAAGCCCAAGGCGCAACCCAAGACCAAGGCTGGCGACCCCAGGAAGACGCCGGCCAAGGCGGTAAAGTCGGGCAAGCGCAAGGCCTCCGAGGTGATTGCCGCGCCCTTGCCCAAGGCGCGCCTGGATCTGAGCCTGCCCCCGGAGATGGTCAAGGACCTGCAGCCGAGCAGTCAGGAGGAAGTCCGTGTGCGACGTCCGCTGCTGCCGTCGTTGTTCGAAGAAAAGCCTGCCGCGGACAGCCCGTTCCAGCTCAATGGCCGCTTGATCAGCAACGAAATGCAATTGCAGTTGCGCAATGATGCCCGTCAGGACATCGAGGGTGCAGCCATCGATTTCGAGTTCAAGCAATAAACGCTGCTCGACCTGCCGGTCACATTCTGCGCGGCGATATTTCATCTGAGCGGTAATTTCAAACACCTGTTTTAGCGGTTACTATCCCCATTCACCCATCATTTGTTAGGCCGAGGTCCATGTCGTCATGAACTGCCGTGAAGGCTGTGGCGCTTGCTGCATTGCCCCTTCCATCAGCTCGCCCATTCCTGGCATGCCGCACGGCAAGCCGGCTGGCGAACGCTGTGTGCAACTGTCCGAGCACAACCTCTGCAGCCTGTTCGGCCAGCCCGAACGGCCGGCGGTGTGCTCGGGCTTCCAGGCGGAGGTGGACACCTGCGGCAATGATCGCGACGAGGCGATCAGGATCATCGGTTGGCTGGAGCAAGTGACGGCGGCTTGAGTGAGTGGAACTTCGCAAACAAGGAAAACAACACGATGGGTTCGATGAAGCGGGTAGCGGTGATTTGTGGTCTGAGTGCGATGTTCATGTCGGTGGCGCAGGCTGAAGACTGGAAGGTTGCCAAGGAAGCGGATGGCATCAAGGTATCGCTGAGCGAAGTGAGTGGTTCGAACTACAAGGCCTATCAGGGCGTGACGACCATCAAGGCGCCGCTGGCCAAGGTCCGGGCGCTGCAGGAAGACGTGGCCGGGGCCTGTGCCTGGATTCACGAGTGCAAGAGCCAGAAGCTGCTCAAGCACGAGGGTGACCAGAGCTGGACCTACACCCAGTTCAATACGCCGTGGCCGGTCACCCCGCGCGATTCGATCATCCATGTAACCACCAGCGAAGGCGCCGACGGCAGCCTGACCCGCAAGCTGGAGGGTGTGCCCAAGTACCTGCCGGAAGAAAAAGGCTATGTGCGGGTGGCTGAAGTGCAGGGTTTCTGGAAGCTGGTGCCCAAGGGTGACACTACCGAGGTGACATACCAGGTGCACACCGAGCCAGGCGGCAGTGTGCCAGCGATGGTGGCGAACAAGTTCGTGGTGGATGCGCCGTTCAATACGCTCAAGGCGTTGAAGGAGCGGGCGGAGAAACCGTAACAGTTTTACTGTTGGCTGGAATATGCTTCAACTGTAGGGGCCGCCAAGGCAGGCTCCTCCTGCATGAAGCGTTACGCAACAAAAAAGGCTGCCCGAGGGCAGCCTTTCTTGTTGTTGCAGGCGAGCCGTTTGGCTTACTTGCGGTCTTCCAGTTTGACGATGTCACGCGACTCGTAGCCGGTGTACAGCTGGCGCGGACGGCCAATCTTGTACGGGCTGGAGAGCATTTCCTTCCAGTGCGAGATCCAGCCGACGGTCCGCGCCAGGGCGAAGATCACGGTGAACATGCTGGTAGGGATGCCGATCGCCTTGAGGATGATCCCCGAGTAAAAGTCGACGTTCGGGTACAGCGAGCGCTCGATGAAGTACGGATCGGTCAGGGCGATCTCTTCCAGGCGCATGGCCAGTTCCAGCTGCGGATCGTTGGTGATGCCCAGCTCGCGCAGCACTTCGTCGCAGGTCTGCTTCATCACGGTGGCGCGCGGGTCGCGGTTCTTGTAGACGCGGTGACCGAAGCCCATCAGCTTGAACGGGTCGTTCTTGTCCTTGGCCTTGGCGATGAAGGTGTCGATGTTCGAGACATCGCCAATTTCGTCGAGCATGGTCAGCACGGCTTCGTTGGCGCCGCCGTGGGCAGGGCCCCACAGTGCAGCGATGCCGGCAGCGATACAGGCGAACGGATTGGCGCCCGAGGAGCCTGCCAGGCGTACGGTGGAGGTCGACGCATTCTGTTCGTGGTCGGCGTGGAGGATGAAGATCCGGTCCATTGCCTTGGCCAGCACCGGGCTGATCGGTTTGATCTCGCACGGGGTGTTGAACATCATGTGCAGGAAGTTTTCGGCGTAGGTCAGGTCGTTGCGCGGGTACATCATGGGCTGGCCCATGGAGTACTTGTAGACCATCGCGGCCAGGGTCGGCATCTTGGCGACCAGGCGCACGGCCGAGATTTCCCGGTGCTGCGGGTTATTGATGTCCAGCGAGTCGTGATAGAACGCCGACAGGGCGCCAACCACGCCGCACATGACGGCCATCGGGTGGGCGTCGCGGCGGAAGCCGTTGAAGAACGACTTCAACTGCTCGTGCACCATGGTGTGATTTTTGACGGTGCTGACGAACTGAGCCTTCTGCTCGGCATTCGGCAGTTCGCCGTTGAGCAGCAGGTAGCAGGTTTCCAGGTAGTCGGATTGCTCGGCGAGCTGTTCGATCGGGTAGCCGCGATGCAGCAGGATGCCCTTGTCGCCGTCAATGTAGGTGATCTTGGACTCGCACGATGCGGTCGCCATGAAACCAGGGTCGAAAGTGAAGTGACCCGTGGCCCCCAACCCTCTAACGTCGATAACATCGGGACCAACGGTGCCGGTTAAAATGGGCAGCTCGACGGGGGCTGCGCCCTCGATGACCAACTGCGCTTTTTTGTCAGCCATGTGGCCTCCTATTAATGCTTGAAATCATCAGACAGACCCCCCACGCAGGGCCCGCACCACTATAGTGAGATAAATTCGAATGTCAATTTGCCTAAAGCACGGTTGTAAAGGGCTTTGGGCGCTGTTTTTCCGCGAAATTGCGGCCCGTTTACGCCTTTTGTTCGCCAAAGGCAATGCGCTATTTGGGCTAGGGCTTCACGTTGTCATTAGTAGCCTAACTGTCTATACTCGGCACCCGACCGCCAGGGGCTTTAAAGCCCGCTTTTCTGGGGTCGTCACTCCCTGGGTGGTGGGTACCTGACCAGTACACTTACCAACAACTTTGCCCTGCTTGCTAGGGGCTCTTCAGTGTGAAAAAAGCCGTGAAAAGCCAACGACCTGTAAACCTAGACCTAAGGACCATCAAACTCCCCATTACCGGCGTTACGTCATTTCTTCACCGTGTTTCCGGCATCATCCTCTTTCTGGGCCTGGGCATCATGCTGTACGCATTGAGCCAATCCCTGAGTTCCGAGGAAGGTTTTGCCGAGGTGAAGGCATGCCTGACCAGTCCGCTGGCCAAATTCGTGGCGTGGGGCCTTCTGTCCGCCTTGCTGTATCACCTGGTTGCCGGTGTGCGCCATCTGATTATGGACATGGGCATCGGTGAGACGCTGGAAGGCGGCAAACTGGGCTCGAAAATCGTTATCGCCATTTCCGTGGTGGTGATCGTTCTGGCGGGAGTTTGGATATGGTAACTAATGTCACGAACCTGTCGCGTTCGGGCCTCTATGACTGGATGGCGCAGCGCGTTTCTGCGGTCGTTCTCGCGGCTTACTTCATTTTTCTGATCGGCTACCTGGTGGCGCACCCTGGCATCGACTATGCCCAGTGGCACGCCCTGTTCTCCCATAACGCGATGCGGATCTTCAGTCTGCTGGCCCTCGTTGCCCTGGGCGCTCACGCCTGGGTCGGCATGTGGACCATTGCCACCGACTACCTGACGCCGATGGCGCTGGGCAAGTCGGCGACTGCAGTTCGTTTCCTGTTCCAGGCGGTATGTGGTGTCGCGATGTTCGCGTACTTCGTCTGGGGTGTGCAGATTCTCTGGGGTATCTGATTCATGGCTAACATTCCAACGATTTCCTTCGACGCCATCATCATTGGTGGTGGCGGTGCCGGCATGCGCGCTGCGCTGCAGCTGGCTCAAGGCGGCCACAAGACCGCCGTGATCACCAAGGTGTTCCCGACCCGTTCGCACACCGTATCGGCCCAGGGTGGCATCACCTGCGCCATCGCTTCGGCCGACCCGAACGATGACTGGCGCTGGCACATGTACGATACCGTCAAGGGTTCCGACTACATCGGTGACCAGGACGCTATCGAATACATGTGTCAGGAAGGCCCGGCTGCGGTGTTCGAGCTGGACCACATGGGTCTGCCGTTCTCGCGTACCGAAACCGGCCGTATCTACCAGCGTCCGTTCGGTGGCCAGTCCAAGGACTACGGTAAAGGTGGCCAGGCCGCCCGTACCTGCGCCGCTTCCGACCGTACCGGTCACGCGCTGCTGCACACCCTCTATCAGGGCAACCTGAAAGCCGGCACCACCTTCCTCAACGAGTGGTACGCGGTTGACCTGGTCAAGAACCAGGACGGCGCCTTCGTCGGCGTGATCGCGATCTGCATCGAAACCGGCGAGACCGTCTACATTCGCGCCAAGGCCACCGTACTGGCCACCGGCGGTGCAGGGCGTATCTACGCCTCCACCACCAACGCCCTGATCAATACCGGCGACGGTATCGGCATGGCCCTGCGTGCCGGCGTGCCGGTGCAGGACATCGAGATGTGGCAGTTCCACCCGACCGGCATCGCCGGCGCAGGTGTACTGGTTACCGAAGGCTGCCGTGGTGAAGGTGGTTACCTGATCAACAAGCACGGCGAGCGTTTCATGGAGCGCTACGCGCCAAACGCCAAGGACCTCGCCGGTCGCGACGTTGTGGCCCGCTCCATGGTCAAAGAGATCATCGCCGGCAACGGCTGTGGCCCGAACGGCGACCACGTGATGCTCAAGCTCGACCACTTGGGCGAGGAAGTGCTGCACAGCCGCCTGCCAGGCATCTGCGAGCTGTCCAAGACCTTCGCGCACGTCGACCCGGTCGTTGCACCCGTACCCGTCGTTCCAACCTGCCACTACATGATGGGCGGCGTTGCCACCAACATTCATGGCCAGGCGATCTCGCAGAACGCCGACGGCGAAGACACCATCATCGAAGGGCTGTTCGCGGTCGGTGAAGTGGCTTGCGTATCGGTTCACGGCGCCAACCGCCTGGGCGGCAACTCGCTGCTCGACCTGGTGGTGTTCGGCCGTGCGGCCGGCCTGCACCTGGAAAAGGCCCTGAGCGACGGTATCGAATACCGCGACGCCAGCGACACCGACGTGGAAGTCGCGCTGAACCGTCTGAACAAGCTCAACGAGCGTACCGACGGCGAAGACGTGGCAACCCTGCGTCGCGAGCTGCAAAGCTGCATGCAGAACTACTTCGGCGTGTTCCGCACCGGCGAATACATGCAGAAGGGTATCGAACAGCTGGCTGGCCTACGCGAGCGTATCGCCAACGTCAAGATCAACGACAAGTCCCAGGCCTTCAACACCGCGCGTATCGAAGCGCTGGAGCTGCAGAACCTGCTGGAAGTCGCTGAAGCCACTGCAATCGCTGCTGAAGTGCGCAAAGAGTCCCGCGGTGCCCACGCCCGTGAAGACTTCGAAGACCGTGACGACGAAAACTGGCTGTGCCACACCCTGTACTTCCCGGGTGAAAAGCGGGTTGCCAAGCGTGCAGTCAACTTCTCGCCGAAAACCGTTCCGACGTTCGAGCCTAAAGTCCGGACTTACTAAGGGTGGCCACTATGTTGAAAGTCGAAGTTTATCGCTACAACCCCGACACCGACTCGGCACCTAAGACCCAGGTGTTCGAAGTCGATACCGGCGGCAAGGACCTGATGGTTCTGGATGTGCTGGCACTGATCAAGGAACAGGACGAAGGTTTCTCCTATCGTCGTTCGTGCCGCGAAGGCGTGTGCGGTTCCGATGGCATGAACATCAACGGCAAGAACGGCCTGGCCTGCATCACCCCGCTTTCGGCGGTGGTGAAGAAGAACAAGCTGGTCGTGCGTCCGCTGCCCGGCCTGCCGGTCATCCGTGACCTGGTCGTTGATATGAGCATCTTCTACAAGCAGTACGAGAAGGTGAAGCCGTTCCTGCAGAACGATACCCCGGCGCCGGCGATCGAACGCCTGCAGTCCCCGGAAGAACGCGAGAAGCTGGACGGTCTGTACGAGTGCATCCTGTGCGCTTGCTGCTCGACTTCCTGCCCGTCGTTCTGGTGGAACCCGGACAAGTTCCTGGGCCCGGCCGCTCTGCTTCAAGCTTATCGCTTCCTGGCCGATAGCCGTGACACCAAGACCCAGGAGCGCCTGGCGTCCCTGGATGATCCGTTCAGCGTATTCCGCTGCCGCGGGATCATGAACTGCGTAAACGTTTGCCCCAAAGGTCTGAACCCGACCAAGGCAATCGGCCACGTACGTAACATGCTGCTGCAAAGCGGCACCTGATTCAAAAGTGTTGTACCCGTAGCACACCGAAGTGCGGGCCCTTGCCCGCACCGAGGTGCAACTTGAGCAAAGGCCAAAAGCCCGAGCTTTTACCTATGAAGATATGAGACCAGCAGGGGCGTCCGGGCTGGTACCCGGTAAATCTGCGGAACTCTCGGTGGCTTGGTTCAGTCGCTGCATACGGACTCAACTCAGCTTGCTGTGGTTCTTGCCGATCGAGGCCCCTAACCGAGGGTGACCAAGCATGCAAGAAAGCGTGATGCAGCGCATGTGGAACAGCGCCCACCTTTCAGGTGGTAACGCTGCCTATGTGGAAGAGCTCTACGAGCTCTACCTGCACGACCCTAACGCTGTGCCAGAAGAGTGGCGCACTTACTTTCAGAAGTTGCCCGCCGAAGGCAGCACTGCCACCGATGTATCGCACTCGACGATCCGCGACCATTTCGTACTGCTGGCAAAGAACCAGCGCCGCGCCCAACCGGTTTCCGCCGGTAGCGTGAGCAGTGAACACGAGAAGAAGCAGGTTGAAGTGCTGCGACTGATCCAGGCCTACCGTATGCGCGGCCACCAAGCCGCGAAGCTCGACCCCCTGGGGTTGTGGCAGCGCCCTGCGCCAGTAGACCTGTCGATCAATCATTACGGCTTGACCAATGCCGATCTTGATACGACCTTCCGTGCCGGCGACCTGTTCATCGGCAAAGAGGAAGCGAGCCTACGCGAAATCTTCGAGGCGTTGCAGCAGACATATTGCCGCACCATCGGCGCCGAGTTCACCCACATCGTCGACTCCGAGCAGCGCAGCTGGTTCCAGCAGCGTCTGGAGAGCGTGCGTGGGCGTCCTGAATTTTCCGCAGACATCCAGAGCCACCTGCTCGAGCGCGTTACCGCGGCAGAAGGCCTGGAGAAATACCTGGGTACCAAATACCCGGGCACCAAACGTTTCGGCCTGGAAGGCGGCGAAAGCCTGATTCCGATGCTGGACGAGCTGATCCAGCGCTCCGGTTCCTATGGCACCAAGGAAGTCGTGATCGGCATGGCCCACCGTGGTCGCCTGAACGTACTGGTCAACACCTTCGGCAAGAACCCGCGCGAGCTGTTCGACGAGTTCGAAGGCAAGAAGAAGGTCGAGCTGGGTTCCGGTGACGTGAAGTATCACCAGGGCTTCTCGTCCAACGTGATGACCGCCGGCGGTGAAGTTCACCTGGCCATGGCGTTCAACCCTTCGCACCTGGAAATTGTCTCGCCAGTGGTGGAAGGTTCGGTGCGTGCCCGTCAGGACCGCCGCAACGACAGCGTTGGCGACAAGGTACTGCCGATCTCGATCCACGGCGACGCGGCCTTCGCTGGCCAGGGCGTGGTCATGGAAACCTTCCAGATGTCGCAGACCCGCGGTTTCAAGACCGGCGGCACCGTGCACATCGTGATCAACAACCAGGTTGGTTTCACCATCAGCAACCCGCTGGACTCGCGTTCCACCGAGTACTGCACCGACGTCGCCAAGATGATCCAGGCGCCGATCCTGCACGTCAACGGCGACGATCCGGAAGCGGTGCTGTTCGTGACCCAGCTGGCGGTCGACTACCGCATGCAGTTCAAGCGTGACGTGGTCATCGACCTGGTCTGCTACCGTCGTCGCGGCCACAACGAGGCCGACGAGCCGAACGGCACCCAGCCGCTGATGTACCAGCAGATCAGCAAGCAGCGCACCACCCGTGAGCTGTACGCCGATGCGCTGACCCAGGCCGGTCGTCTGGATGCCGAGCGCGTCCAGGCCAAGGTCGACGAGTACCGCAATGCGCTGGACAACGGCCTGCATGTTGTGAAAAGTCTGGTCAAGGAGCCGAACAAGGAGCTGTTCGTCGACTGGCGTCCATACCTGGGCCACGCCTGGACCGCGCGTCACGACACCCGCTTCGACCTCAAGACCCTGCAGGAGCTCTCGGCCAAGTTGCTGGAGCTGCCGGAAGGCTTCGTGGTTCAGCGCCAGGTCTCGAAGATCTACGAAGATCGCCAGAAGATGCAGGCCGGTGGCTTGCCGATCAACTGGGGTTACGCCGAAACCATGGCGTACGCCACCCTGGCCTTCGAAGGTCACCCGATCCGCATGACGGGTCAGGATATCGGTCGCGGCACCTTCTCTCACCGCCATGCGGTGTTGCACAACCAGAAGGACGCCAGCACCTATATCCCGCTGCAGAACCTGTTCCCGGGCCAGCCACGTTTCGACCTGTACGATTCGTTCCTGTCCGAAGAGGCGGTACTGGCGTTCGAATACGGCTACTCGACCACCCAGCCCAATGCGCTGGTGATCTGGGAAGCCCAGTTCGGCGACTTCGCCAACGGTGCCCAGGTGGTTGTCGACCAGTTCATCACCAGCGGCGAGCACAAGTGGGGCCGTCTGTGCGGTCTGACCATGCTGCTGCCACACGGTTATGAAGGGCAGGGGCCTGAGCACTCCTCGGCGCGTCTGGAGCGTTACCTGCAACTGTGTGCCGAGCACAACGTTCAGGTCTGCGTACCGACCACGCCGGCTCAGATCTACCACCTGCTGCGTCGTCAGGTCATCCGTCCGCTGCGCAAGCCGCTGATCGTGCTGACACCCAAGTCGCTGCTGCGCCACAAGCTGGCCATCTCGACCCTGGAAGAACTGGCCGAAGGCTCGTTCCAGACCGTCATTCCGGAAATCGACAGCCTCGATCCGGCCAAGGTGACGCGCCTGGTGCTGTGCAGCGGCAAGGTCTACTACGATCTGCTGGAAAAACGCCGTGCCGAAGGTCGTGAAGACATCGCTATCGTGCGTATCGAGCAACTGTATCCGTTCCCTGAAGACGATCTGGTTGAAATCCTTGCGCCTTACACCGGTCTGAAGGACGTGGTGTGGTGTCAGGAAGAGCCGATGAACCAGGGCGCGTGGTACAGCAGCCAGCACCACATGCGTCGCATCCTGAGCCGTCACAACAAGGACCTGGTCCTTGAGTACGCCGGTCGTGACGCCTCGGCAGCACCTGCCTGTGGTTACGCTTCGATGCACGCCGAACAGCAGGAAAAACTGCTGCAAGCTGCCTTCACCGTTTAATGCCATCGCGCACCAGAAACCGAATTTAAGGAACCACTGATAATGGCTATCGAGATCAAAGCCCCTACTTTCCCGGAATCGGTTGCCGATGGCACCGTTGCCACCTGGCACAAGAAACCGGGCGAAGCCGTCAAGCGTGACGAGCTGATCGTCGACATCGAGACCGACAAGGTCGTCCTGGAAGTGCTGGCCACCGCCGATGGCGTGCTGGGCGACATCGTCAAGGGCGAAGGCGAGACCGTGCTGTCCGACGAAGTGCTGGGTTCGATCAATGAAGGCGCTGCACCAGCTGCTGCTCCGGCCGCCGCTGCCGCTGCACCTGCCCAGGCTGCCGCTCCGGCCGACGCTGGCGAAGACGACCCGATTGCTGCGCCTGCCGCACGCAAGCTGGCCGAAGAAAACGCCATCGACCTGGCCAGCGTCGCTGGCACCGGCAAAGGCGGTCGCATCACCAAGGAAGACGTCGTCGCTGCCGTCGCCAACAAGAAGGCCGCTCCGGCTGCCGCTGCTGCCAAGCCGGCCGCTGCTGCCGCTGCCCCGGTTGTCGCCACTGGCGACCGTACCGAGAAGCGTGTGCCGATGACCCGCGTGCGTGCCACCGTGGCCAAGCGTCTGGTCGAAGCACAGTCGAACATGGCGATGCTGACCACCTTCAACGAAGTCGACATGACCGAAGTCATGGCACTGCGTTCGAAGTACAAGGACCTGTTCGAGAAGTCCCACAACGGCGTGCGCCTGGGCTTCATGTCGTTCTTCGTCAAGGCTGCCACCGAAGCGCTGAAACGCTTCCCGGCCGTCAACGCCTCGATCGACGGCAGCGACATCGTCTACCACGGCTACGCCGACATCGGTGTTGCCGTGTCCAGCGACCGCGGCCTGGTGGTACCGGTACTGCGTAACGCCGAGCAGATGAGCCTGGCCGAAATCGAAGGCGGCATCGCCACCTTCGGCAAGAAGGCCCGTGACGGCAAACTGTCGATCGACGAGATGACCGGCGGTACCTTCACCATCACCAACGGTGGTACCTTCGGTTCGATGATGTCGACCCCGATCGTCAACCCGCCGCAGGCTGCAATCCTGGGCATGCACAACATCATCCAGCGTCCGATGGCCGTCAACGGCCAGGTCGTGATCCGTCCGATGATGTACCTGGCACTGTCCTACGATCACCGCCTGATCGATGGCAAAGAAGCCGTGACGTTCCTGGTGACCATCAAGAACCTGCTGGAAGACCCGGCTCGTCTGCTGCTGGACATCTGATAAACAGCTGCAGGCTGCAAGCGACAAGCTTCGAGCAGAAGCGTGTTCGCCTTGCCGCCTGCAGCTTGCCGCTTGACGCTAAAAGGAATCTTTTATGACCCAGAAATTCGACGTGGTAGTGATTGGTGCAGGTCCTGGCGGCTATGTAGCCGCGATCAAGGCTGCCCAGCTCGGCCTGAGCACTGCCTGTATCGAGAAGTACGTTGACGGCGAAGGCAAACTGGCCCTCGGCGGTACCTGCCTGAACGTGGGTTGCATTCCGTCCAAGGCGCTGCTGGACAGCTCCTGGAAGTACAAGGAAGCCAAAGAGAGCTTCAACGTGCACGGCATCTCCACTGGCGAAGTGAAGATGGACGTGGCTGCGATGGTTGGCCGCAAGGCTGGCATCGTCAAGAACCTGACCGGCGGCGTTGCCACCCTGTTCAAGGCCAACGGCGTCACTTCGATCCAGGGCCACGGCAAACTGCTGGCCGGCAAGAAAGTCGAAGTCACCAAGCCTGACGGCAGCACCGAAATCATCGAAGCCGAGAACGTGATCCTGGCCTCCGGTTCGCGTCCGATCGACATTCCGCCGGCTCCGGTCGACCAGAAAGTCATCGTCGACTCCACCGGCGCCCTGGAATTCCAGACCGTGCCAAAACGCCTGGGCGTGATCGGCGCCGGCGTCATCGGCCTGGAGCTGGGTTCGGTATGGTCGCGCCTGGGTGCCCAGGTGACCGTGCTCGAAGCCCTGGACACCTTCCTGATGGCAGCCGACACCGCTGTTGCCAAGGAAGGCCTGAAGACCCTGACCAAGCAAGGTCTGGACATCAAGCTGGGCGCTCGCGTGACCGGCTCGAAGGTCAACGGCGACGAAGTCGAAGTGACCTACACCGACGCCAACGGCGAGCAGAAGATCACCTTCGACAGGCTGATCGTTGCAGTCGGCCGTCGCCCTGTGACCACCGACCTGCTGGCTGCCGACAGCGGCGTGACCATCGACGAGCGCGGTTTCGTGTTCGTTGACGACTACTGCGCTACCAGCGTACCGGGCGTCTACGCCATCGGTGACGTGGTACGTGGCATGATGCTGGCGCACAAGGCCTCGGAAGAGGGCATCATGGTCGTCGAGCGCATCAAGGGCCACAAGGCCCAGATGAACTACGACCTGATCCCATCGGTTATCTACACCCACCCGGAAATGGCCTGGGTCGGTAAAACCGAGCAAGCCTTGAAGGCTGAAGGCGTTGAGGTTAACGTGGGCACCTTCCCGTTCGCGGCCAGCGGCCGTGCGATGGCGGCCAACGACACCGGTGGTTTCGTCAAGGTCATCGCCGATGCCAAGACCGACCGCGTTCTGGGTGTACACGTCATTGGCCCAAGCGCTGCCGAACTGGTGCAGCAGGGTGCAATCGCAATGGAATTCGGCTCCAGCGCCGAAGACCTGGGCATGATGGTCTTCTCCCATCCGACCTTGTCTGAAGCGCTGCACGAAGCCGCTCTGGCCGTGAATGGCGGTGCCATCCACGTAGCCAACCGCAAGAAGCGTTAAACAATAAGAAACCACGGCGGACGGCCCGTCGTGAGTCTTGCGTGCATGGCTCACCGCGGAAAGTCCGCCGGACTCGAACTCCCGGAGCATACCGGGGGCAAGCGGTCACAGGTGGCGCGGCACTCCACAGGAGCGCAGCGCCGAAGCGCAGTACCTAACGAAGACGGTAAAAAGCATGAATCTTCACGAGTATCAGGGTAAGCAGCTGTTCGCTGAATACGGCCTGCCAGTTTCCAAGGGTTTCGCAGTCGACACCCCTGAAGCTGCAGCAGAAGCCTGCGACAAGATCGGTGGCACCGAGTGGGTTGTAAAAGCCCAGGTTCACGCCGGTGGTCGCGGTAAAGCGGGCGGCGTAAAGCTGGTTCGCAGCAAAGAAGACGCCAAGGCGTTCGCTGCCCAGTGGTTGGGCAAGCGTCTGGTTACCTACCAGACCGATGCCAATGGTCAGCCAGTCACCAAGATCCTGGTTGAATCGTGCACTGATATCGCTAAAGAGCTGTACCTGGGCGCTGTCGTTGACCGTTCGAGCCGTCGTATCGTGTTCATGGCCTCCACCGAAGGTGGCGTGGACATCGAGAAAGTCGCTCACGACACTCCGGAAAAAATCATCAAGGCCACTATCGATCCACTGGTTGGCGCTCAGCCATTCCAGGGTCGCGAGCTGGCATTCCAGCTGGGTCTGGAAGGCAAGCAGGTTGCTCAGTTCGCCAAGATCTTCGTCGGTCTGGCCAAGCTGTTCAAAGAGCACGACCTGGCACTGCTGGAAGTGAACCCGCTGGTGATCAAGGCCGACGGCGATCTGCACTGCCTCGATGCCAAGATCAACATCGACGCCAACGCCATGTACCGTCAGCCCAAGCTGAAAACCTTCCACGACCCGTCGCAGGACGATCCTCGTGAAGCCCACGCTGCCAGCTTCGAGCTGAACTACGTGGCCCTGGAAGGCAACATCGGCTGCATGGTCAACGGTGCCGGCCTGGCCATGGGTACCATGGACATCGTCAACCTGCACGGCGGCAAGCCAGCCAACTTCCTCGACGTAGGTGGTGGCGCTACCAAAGAGCGCGTGACCGAAGCGTTCAAGATCATCCTGTCCGACAGCAATGTCGCGGCCGTACTGGTCAACATCTTCGGCGGCATCGTTCGTTGCGACATGATTGCCGAAGGCATCATCGGTGCAGTGAAAGAAGTTGGCGTTAAAGTGCCGGTTGTTGTTCGTCTGGAAGGCAACAACGCTGAACTGGGCGCCAAAGTACTGGCAGAAAGCGGTTTGAACATCATTGCGGCAACCAGCCTGACCGACGCTGCTCAACAAGTTGTCAAAGCTGCGGAGGGCAAGTAATGAGCGTCCTGATCAATAAAGACACCAAAGTCATCTGCCAGGGCTTCACCGGCTCGCAGGGTACCTTCCACTCCGAGCAAGCCATCGCCTACGGCACCAAGATGGTTGGCGGCGTGACCCCAGGCAAAGGCGGCACCACTCACCTGGGCCTGCCGGTGTTCAACACCGTGAAAGAAGCAGTAGCTGCTACCGGCGCCGACGCGTCGGTCATCTACGTACCGGCGCCTTTCTGCAAGGACTCGATCCTGGAAGCAGCGTTCGGCGGCATCAAGCTGATCGTGTGCATCACCGAAGGCATTCCTACCCTGGACATGCTCGATGCCAAGGTCAAGTGCGACGAGCTGGGTGTTACCCTGATCGGCCCTAACTGCCCAGGCGTCATCACCCCGGGCGAGTGCAAGATCGGCATCATGCCAGGTCACATCCACTTGCCAGGCAAGGTCGGTATCGTGTCGCGTTCCGGCACCCTGACCTATGAAGCCGTGAAGCAGACCACTGACGCCGGTTTCGGTCAGTCCACCTGCGTCGGTATCGGTGGCGACCCGATCCCGGGTTCGAACTTCATCGACATCCTGAAGCTGTTCCAGGAAGACCCGAAGACCGAGGCGATCGTGATGATCGGCGAGATCGGCGGTTCGGCTGAAGAAGAAGCGGCTGCCTACATCAAGGCAAACGTCACCAAACCAGTGGTTTCCTACATCGCCGGTGTGACTGCCCCAGCGGGCAAGCGCATGGGCCATGCTGGCGCCATCATTTCGGGCGGCAAGGGTACTGCAGACGAGAAGTTCGCAGCCCTGCAGGACGCCGGTGTAAAAACCGTGCGTTCGCTGGCCGACATCGGCAAGGCCCTGGCCGAGCTGACCGGTTGGGAAGTGAAGAAGTAAGCTGCGGCTGACCTTCCACGCTTCGGCAAAGGCCACCCTCGGGTGGCCTTTGTGCTTTCTGGTGTACAACGCTGCCCCCTGTAGGGGCCGGCCTTGCCGGCGAAGCAGACAGCGCGTTCTTGCATAAAAGTCGGTCATCCACGCGACATGCATATTCGCTCATCGGACAAGCACCCCTCTGGCAGTGCGTTTTGCGGCCAGATTCGTTAACCTGTGCCCTCATTTTGTGCCAGCACCCCAAAAGGGAGCTACACGCTAAACGGGTCTGCTCCATCCGGGCAGGCAGCATTTCCCTCACCCAAGGGGAAGTCCCTCTCTAAATCCCGATTTCAGAAGTGTGGTATTTCCTTAATGAAAGTCTTGAAAGGCCAGGACATCCTGGCGCTTGGTTTTATGACGTTCGCGTTATTCGTGGGCGCAGGCAACATCATTTTCCCGCCTATCGTCGGCCTGCAATCGGGCCCCTACGTCTGGTTGGCCGCCCTGGGCTTTCTGGTCACTGCCGTGGGCCTGCCCGTGATCACCGTGGTGGCACTGGCCAAGGTCGGTGGCGGCATGGACGCGCTGAGCAGCCCGATCGGCAAGGTGGCCGGTGGCCTGCTGGCGGCTGCCGCGTACCTGGCCGTAGGCCCGCTGTTCGCCACCCCGCGTACCGCGACCGTGTCCTTCGAGGTAGGTGTTGCACCGCTGACCGGCGAGAGCCCGACCGCGTTGTTCATCTATAGCCTGGTGTACTTTGCCGTGGTGCTGGCCGTGTCCATGTACCCGGGCAAGCTGCTCGATACCGTCGGGCGCTTCCTGGCCCCGCTGAAGATCATCGCGCTGGCCGCGCTGGGCATCGCCGCGTTCATGCTGCCGGCCGGCACCATGGGGGTGGCGCAACCTGAATATGTCGCCGCGCCGTTCTCCCAGGGCTTCATCAATGGCTACCTGACTATGGATACCCTGGGCGCGCTGGTGTTCGGTATCGTCATCGTCAACGCGATCCGCTCGCGTGGCGTCGACTCGCCGCAACTGATCACCCGCTATGCCATCATCGCCGGCCTGATTGCCGGTGTCGGCCTGGCGCTGGTGTACATCAGCCTGTTCCGCCTGGGTGCGGGCAGCCACGAGATCGCCGCCGGTGCGAGCAATGGTGCGGCGGTGCTGCATGCCTATGTACAGCACACTTTCGGTTCGCTGGGCAGTGGCTTCCTGGCTGTACTGATCGCGCTGGCCTGCCTGGTCACCGCCGTGGGCCTGACCTGCGCCTGCGCGGAGTACTTCAGCCAGGTACTGCCGTTGTCGTACCGTATGCTGGTGGTGCTGCTGGCCGGCTTCTCGCTGGTGGTGTCGAACCTGGGCCTGACCAAGCTGATCGCGTTCTCGATCCCGGTGCTCACGGCAATCTACCCGCCCTGCATCGTGCTGGTGGCGCTGAGTTTCTGCGGCAACCTGTGGAACTCCCAGACCCGCATCATGGCCCCGGTCATGGCGGTGTCGCTGCTGTTCGGCGTGATCGACGCGCTCAAGGGCGCCAACCTCGCTGGCTGGCTGCCGGAGTCGCTGGCGCACCTGCCGCTGAGCGAGCAGGGCCTGGCCTGGCTGGTGCCTTCGGTGGCGATGCTGGCTGTTGCCGTGGTGCTTGACCGCATGCTCGGCAAGCCGCGCGAAGCGGTCGCCTGAGTGTCGGCCGCGGCAGGCGAGGGCCACAAGCCATGATCGCCTGCCGGGCCAGCCTCTGAAGAGCCCCGCATCCATTCGGATGCGGGGCTTTTTCGTCTCGGGGCCACGTGTCTTTTTGCCGCTGGCAGCGTCGAAAGGCGGACAATGCACCATCCTGTGCCATTTCTTCGGGAGCGCCATGAGTTTCATCCAGAACAACCTGATCAACCTGTTTGCCGCCTGCTGGTTCGTTGCCTGCTGGGGCGGCTACACCCGCTACGCCAGCTGGAAGGCCCGTGATACCGCCTGCCTGGCCAGCGTCATGCACCTGTACCGCGAGGACTGGATGCGCCGCATGCTGCTGCGCGACAACCGCATCGCCGACGCCAGCGTGATCGGCAACCTGGAGCGCAACGCATCGTTCTTCGCCTCCAGCACCCTGATCATCCTGGCCGGTATCCTCACCGTGCTGGGCGCCTCGGACCGCGCCTGGTCGCTGCTGGCCGACCTGCCGCTGGTACAGCAGACATCCCAGGGCATGTCCGAAATCAAACTGTTATGCCTGGCGATGGTGTTCGTGTACGCCTTCTTCACCTTCAGCTGGTGCATGCGCCAGTACAACTTCGCCGCCGTGCTGGTGGGCTCGGCACCGATGATCGGCGAGCGTCAGGTCAGCGAGCAGGAGCGCAAGGCCTTCGCTCTGCGCGGGGCGCGGGTGATCTCGCTGGCGGCCAACCAGTTCAACTTCGGGCTGCGCTCGTACTATTTCGGCATGGCCTTGCTCAGCTGGTTCATCAGCCCCTGGCTGCTGGTGCTGATGAGCACCGGGGTAGTACTGGTGCTGTACCGCCGCGAGTTTCATTCCGACGTGCTCGACGTGATGGTCTATACCCCTACAGAGGCGCCATTGCCTGAGCCGAACAAGGAACCGGTCGCATGAGTATTCCGTTCTGGTGTGTGTTGATCAGCGCACTGCTGATCTATGTGGCGCGGGTGCCGGTGGCGCGTGCGATGAAGCAACAGGGCAGCTACGACAACCACCTGCCGCGCAGCCAGCAGGCGCAACTGACCGGCATGGGCGCCCGGGCGGTGGCGGCGCACCAGAACAGTTTCGAAGCATTCATGTTGTTCGCCGTAGGTGTATTGATGGCGCACACCACCCAGACCCAGGGTTTTCTGATCGATACCCTGGCGATCATCTTCGTGATCGCGCGGATCATCTACCTGCCGCTGTACTGGTTTGACTTTGCGTGGCAGCGCAGCCTGGTCTGGTCGATCGGGCTGATCTGTTCATTGTTGCTGATGCTCAGCCCGACCTTTCGCCAACTTCTGGCCTGACATGAAAAAACCCGACCTGAGTCGGGTTTTTTCAATAAAGCGCAGTTGCTTACTTGGCAGGTTCTGCCGGGGCGGCTTCTGGTGCTGGCGTCACAGGAGCGGCCTGGTTGTTTTCTTCTGCACGCTTTTGTTCGGCTTCAGCACTGTCTTTGGCGGCTTCGGCGTTTTCTTTGGCGGCGTCGTTCATCTTATCCTGAGCGTCGTCCATTTTCTTCTGGGCTTGCTCGGCATGTTCTTGAGCGTCCTGGGCTTTGTTTTCGCTGGCTTTATCGCAAGCAGCGAGGCCCAGGGCGGCGGCCAGCATAACGGCAAAGGCAATGGGTTTACGCATGGGGTGTTTCTCCTTGTGGAATAGAGTTGCTTGAATTATCTGAGTTCAAGTAAGCGACATAAGTTCCGCGTCGTTTGCACATATATAAGTGCCGGATCCATATAGACTTTCCCTCAGGCTTATGCAGCACCTGAGTTATTGCACAAGGAGCTGACCGTGAATGAACCGTCACCGTTGATGGCCCAGGCCGAACGTTTTCTTTCGGCGCTGCGCCATTGCCAGTTGTTGAAGATGCACGTAGAGCGTGCCGATGCCGACGGCATCACGCTGTGCCTGCCGTACTCGCCGCAGATCGTGGGTAACCCGCAGAGCGGCGCGATCCATGGCGGTGCAATCACCACCCTGATGGACACTGCGCTGGGCATGGCCACCCTGTGCGCCCTGGCCGAGTTCGAGGTGTGCCCGACCCTGGACCTGCGCATCGACTACATGCACCCGGGGCAGGCCGACAAGGCGGTGCATGGCCAGGCGCAGTGCTACCGGGTCACCCGCGATGTGATCTTCATCCGCGGCTGCGCCTACCAGGACGACCCCGACCAGCCGATTGCCCAGGTGGTGGGCACCTACATGCGCCTGGGCAAGGACATCAAGGGCGGCCTGGGCTTTGGCCGGCAGCTCAAGGCGGTGGCGCAATGATTCCCGCGGACGTGCATGCACAGCTGCGCCAGGCGCATGCCCAGGGCAACTACGCGCCATTGCTGCAACTGATCCCCTACGCCAGCCTGATCGGCATCCAGTGCAGCCGTGACGGCGACGACCTGCTGTTCTGCCTGCCGGCCAGTGCCGACAATATCGGCAACCCGTTGCTGCCGGCGATCCATGGGGGGGTGATCGCCGGGTTCATGGAACTGTCGGCGGCGCTGTACCTGCTGATTTTCAGCGAAAGCGCGAGCATTCCCAGGATCATCGACTTTTCCATCGATTACCTGCGCGCCGGCCTGTACCGCGATACCTATGCGCGGTGCCAGCTGTGGCGCCAGGGGCGGCGGGTGACCAACGTCGCGATCACCGCCTGGCAGGGCGACCCGGACCAGCCCATCGCCACGGCCCGTGCGCATTTCAAGATCAAAGAACTGCCCGTGCCCTTGAAATAGATATGCCAGCCCCCATCTGCTGTTCATCCCGCCACGAAAGGCCGGACGCTGCCCCGCGGGGGCCGTCGGCCCGAGTGACTACTGCCATCAGATCGGAGTGTTGAAGACCATGAGTGTGGAAACTCAAAAAGAAACCCTGGGCTTCCAGACCGAGGTGAAGCAGCTGCTGCACCTCATGATCCATTCGCTGTACTCGAACAAGGAAATCTTCCTTCGCGAATTGATTTCCAACGCCTCCGACGCCGTCGACAAACTGCGCTTCGAAGCCCTGGCCAAGCCCGAGCTGCTCGAGGGCGGCAGCGACCTGAAGATTCGCGTGAGCTTCGACAAGGCGGCCAACACCGTCACCCTGGAAGACAACGGCATCGGCATGAACCGCGATGACGTGATCACCCACCTGGGCACCATCGCCAAGTCCGGCACTGCCGACTTCATGAAGAACCTCACCGGTGACCAGAAGAAAGACTCGCACCTGATCGGCCAGTTCGGTGTGGGCTTCTACTCGGCGTTCATCGTCGCCGACCAGGTCGATGTCTACAGCCGCCGCGCCGGTACTCCGGCGAGCGAGGGCGTGCACTGGTCGTCCAAGGGCGAGGGCGAGTTCGAAGTCGCCACCGTGGACAAGGCCGAGCGCGGTACGCGCATCGTGCTGCACCTGAAAAAAGGTGAAGACGAATTCGCCGATGGCTGGCGCCTGCGCAACATCATCAAGAAGTACTCCGACCATATCGCCCTGCCGATCGAACTGCCCAAGGAAGCGACTGCCGCCGAAGGCGAAGAGCAGCCGGCCATGGAGTGGGAAACCGTCAACCGTGCCAGCGCGCTGTGGACCCGTCCGCGTACCGAGATCAAGGACGAGGAATACCAGGAGTTCTACAAGCACATCGGCCACGATTTCGAAAACCCGCTGGCCTGGAGCCACAACAAGGTCGAAGGCAAGCTGGAGTACACCTCGCTGCTGTACGTGCCGGCCCGTGCGCCGTTCGACCTGTACCAGCGTGAAGCGCCACGCGGCCTGAAGCTGTACGTGCAGCGCGTGTTCGTGATGGACCAGGCCGAATCGTTCCTGCCCTTGTACCTGCGCTTCATCAAGGGTGTGGTCGACTCCAACGACCTGTCGCTGAACGTGTCGCGCGAGATTCTGCAGAAAGACCCGATCATCGATTCGATGAAGTCGGCGCTGACCAAGCGCGTGCTGGACATGCTCGAGAAGCTGGCCAAGAACGAGCCTGAGCAGTACAAGGGCTTCTGGAAGAACTTCGGCCAGGTGCTCAAGGAAGGCCCGGCGGAAGACTTCGCCAACAAGGAGAAGATCGCCGGCCTGCTGCGCTTTGCCTCCACCCACGACGACAGCGGCGAGCAGAGCGTGTCCCTGGCCGACTACCTGGCACGTGCCAAGGAAGGTCAGGACAAGATCTACTTCCTCACCGGCGAGTCCTACGCGCAGGTACGCAACAGCCCGCACCTGGAAGTCTTCCGCAAGAAAGGCATCGAAGTGCTGCTGCTGACCGACCGCATCGACGAGTGGCTGATGAGCTACCTGAGCGAGTTCGACGGCAAGGGCTTCGTCGACGTGGCCCGTGGCGACCTGGACCTGGGCAAGCTGGACTCCGAGGAGGACAAGAAGGCTCAGGAAGAAGTGGCCAAGGACAAGGAAGGCCTGGTCGAGCGTCTGAAAGCCGCGCTGGGCGATACCGTCAGCGAAGTGCGCGTGTCGCACCGCCTGACCGATTCGCCGGCGATCCTGGCCATCGGTGAACAGGACATGGGCCTGCAGATGCGCCAGATCCTCGAAGCCAGCGGGCAGAAGGTGCCGGACTCCAAGCCGATCTTCGAATTCAACCCGGGTCACCCGCTGATCGAGAAGCTGGACAACGAGCAGAGCGAAGACCGTTTCGCCGACTTCTCGCATATCCTCTTCGATCAGGCCGCCCTGGCGGCGGGCGACAGCCTCAAGGATCCGGCGGCGTATGTGCGTCGACTGAACAAGCTGCTGGTCGAACTGTCGGCGTAAGCAGTTGCAGGAAAGCCCGCTTCGGCGGGCTTTTTTCATTGTGCAAGGAGGGGTTCATGAGCAACGTGACGATCGAGTCGCTGGTGTACAAGCTTGACGGCAAGGTGTACGAAAGCCGCCTGGTGTATACCCACGGCGCCAAGGAACAGCCGGGCCTGGTGATGGCGCCGAACTGGATGGGCATCGGCGAGGGCGCCGAGCGCATTGCCAGGGAGGTGGCGGCCCAGGGCTATGTGGTGCTGCTGGCTGACCTGTATGGGCAGACGCTGCGCCCATCCAACATGGATGAAGCGGGGGCGGCGATGATGCCGCTGAAAAATGATCGGGTCGAGCTGCGCAAACGCATGAAGGCGGCGCTGGATCAGTTGCTGGGGCAATCGAAGGCAGTGCTTGCGCCGGGCAAGCTGGCCACCTTCGGCTTCTGCTTCGGCGGTTGCTGCGCACTGGAGCTGGCCCGTGAAGACCAGCGTCTGCGCGCTGCGGTGTCGTTCCACGGTACGCTGGACACGCCGCTGCCGGCCCAGGAGGGCAAGGTGTCGGCAGCGTTGCTGGTGTTGCACGGTGCAGCCGACCCGCTCGTGCCGCGCGAGCAACTGCCTGCCTTCGAGGCCGAGATGGATGCGGCCAAGGCTGACTGGCAGCTGGTGAGCTACGGAGGTGCGGTGCATTCGTTCACCGACCCCGCAGCGAACGTGCCAGGCAAGATGAAGTACGACGCCAGGACGTCCAAGCGCGCGTTCCAGGCGATGCACAACCTGCTGCGGGAAGTGTTCCAGGCCTGATGGCCTCTTCGCTGGCAAGCCCGCTCCTGCCTCTGTAGGAGCCGGCCTTGCCGGTGAATCTCAAGGCAACTCGATTCGCCCGATCTCGCCCGGTACCACCGGCCAATCCCCGGCCGCCCAGCGTGCCCGTGCCTGCTCGATCAGCGCCGGGTCACTGGCGACGAAGTTCCAGTTCATCCGCCGCGGCCCGTCCAGTGCGTCGCCGCCAATGATCACCAGGTGGCATTCGCTGTCGGCGTACAGGCTCATCGCGTCGCCTTCGGGCAGCACCACCAGGCTGCACGGCTCCAGTGGCTGATCATCAAGGCTCGCCTCACCGTCGAGTACATAAACCGCCCGTTCAGCGTGTTCGGCGGGAATCAGCAGCGTGCTCGCCGCCTGCATGCGCACCTCGGCATACAGGGTCGCTGACAACACCGGCACTGGCGAGGTCAGGCAAAACCCCGTGCCCGCGATCATGCGGATACTCACCCCCAGCGCATCGCTGCTCGGCAAGCTGGCCGCCGGGTGATGGCTGTAGTGCCCCGGCCCCTGTTCGTGATCCTTCGGCGAGGCCAGCCACACCTGCAGCCCGTGCAGGCGCTTGGGCTGACCCAGCAGCTCCGGCGGGGTGCGCTCGATATGCGCCACGGCGCTGCCGGCGGTCATCCAGCTCACCTCGCCGGCACTCACGCGCTGATCCGAGCCCAGGCTGTCCTTGTGCTGCAACTGGCCTTCGAACAGGTAGGTGAGGGTGGACAGGCCGATGTGCGGGTGCTGGCGAATGTCCATGCCACGCCCGGGCGGGTAGTCGGTCGCCAGCATGTGATCGAAGAACACGAACGGCCCGACGCTGCGCCGCCGTGCCGAAGGCAGCGGGCGCAGGATGGGTTGGCCTTCGACGGATTCGGCGCGCGGGCGGATTACCAGGGGAGGGTTCATCAGGGGCACCAGGGCGATGGAAATAATTGGAAGCATAACCTGCCCGGTGCCCGGGCTGAACCGTTGCGCCCGGCGGCAGGTCTACCCTGGGTCAATTGCACAAGGGGATTGCGATGTGGGCCAGGACGCTGGGGTGCCTGTTGCTGTCGGTGACGCTGTCGGGCATAGCCCAGGCGCGGGAGTACCGCTACAGCGACGCGCACCTGCATTATGTCGATTTCTTTCAGGAAAGCGCCGGCATGGACGAGTTGCTCAAGGCCATGGATGCGGCGCGTATCGATCAGTCGATGATCTCGGGTGTGGCGGTGGCCAAGAAATGGCATGAAGACGAGCCCAAGCGCCCGCGCTACTACGCCGGCGATGATGCCGCAGCCTACTGGTACAGCGCCACCGACATCTATGTGGCAGCGGCGCTGCAACAGTTGCCCGAGCAGCAGCGCCAGCGCTTTCACCCGTTTCTGACCGGCTTCAACCCGGTGGACAAGAACGCGGCCACCCATATCGAGCGCATGCTCGAGCTGTTTCCCGGCCTGTGGCAGGGCATCGGCGAAGTCTTCACCCGCCACGACGACCTGACGGCGTTGACCAGCGGCGACACGCCACGGGCCAACAACGAGGCGCTGGGCCTCATCTATCAGCTGGCGGCCAGGCACGACATGCCGGTGCTGATCCACTCCAACATCACCTCCAAGCGCGAACGCAACCCGCTGTACCTGGAAGAGATCGAGCAGCCCCTGCGCGAGCACCCCGATACCCGTTTCATCTGGGCCCACGCCGGCACCAGCATGGAGATTCACCGCCACCAGACCCAGCTGGACTTTCTGCTGCCGACCCTGACGCGCATGCTCGAGCGTTATTCGAACCTGTACATCGACCTGTCGTGGAGCGTGCTCCAACCCTACCTGCTGGACGACAAGGGCGTGCCACGGCCCGAATGGGTTGCGCTGGTGGAGCGCTTCCCCGAGCGTTTCATGCTCGGTTCCGATGTGGTCGGCCGCTTCGCCAGCCTGGGCGAGCAACTGCACGGGTTCGACCGGTTTCTGGATGCCTTGCCCGAGGCCGTGGCGCACAAGGTGGCCAAGGACAACTTTCTCGCGGTACTGCCCAGGTCACGCTGATGTCATCAGCCTGTCATGCAAGCCCCATAGCCTGCCGCCATCAACCTGATGGAGAGCAGTATGTCGAAGAGTCGTTTGGGCGCCATGGCCGCGCTGATGCTGGTGAGTGCGGTGGCCGGTGCAGAGGTGCGGGTGCAGGGGCCGGTGGAGTACGGCGTGTTCCAGACCCGCCACCAGGACTTCCAGCCCGGTGAACGGGTATTGACCCAGACCAGCCAGACCCTGGAGCACACCGACCGAGTGCCGGCCCGTCTTGGCAGCAAATTCGGCCTGCGCTATCGCCTTGAAGGCAAGGTGGCCGAAGACACGCCCCTGACGCTGCTGTACCTGACCCCCGGGGTGATCACCCCCGACGGCCAGCGCCATGACAAGTTCGAGGTGGTGCAGAAGCTGGTACCGGGGGCCGCGCAGGATGTCATGGCCTATGAATTTACCGAGCACCACGAAGTGGTACCGGGCCAGTGGCACTTCATGGTGTTCCAGGGGGACCGCCTGCTGGCCGAGCAGCGCTTCATCGTGCAATGAGGCATGCGCCGCCTGCGCTCGCAATGACAAGGCGTTTTGATATCACTTTTTCGTCTTACGCAAAAATCTCAAGGGCCGATACCTTCTAATAAGCACGTCAGCTGCATGACCGATGCAGCGCTTTTGGAGGGAACCGGAAGATGAGCTTGAGACGTTTGAACATTGCGCCGCGGGCAGGTCTGGGGTTTGGTCTGGTAGCGTTGCTGGTGTTTGCATTGGGGGCCTTCTCGCTCCTGCAGATGAGCAGCATGCGCCAGCAGTCCGAACAGGTCGACAGCAACTGGCTGCCCAGTGTGATCTCTGTGGGACAGATCAGCCAGGACATGTTCCGGATACGGGCGCTGACCCTGCGCCTGCTGCTCAACAGCGACAACGCCGCGCAGCAGCAGACCCATTCACGCATCGAGCAGATCAAGGGCGAGCTGGGCAAGGAACAGCAACGCTACCAGGCCCTGATTGCATTGCCCGAGGAGCAGGCGCTGTTCGACCGCTACCTCAAGCTCGAGCAGCAGTACCTGAGCTATCAGGCACGGGTAGCGCAGATGGCCCTGCAGGGCCAGACAACGGAGGCGGTGGCGTTGGTCAACGGTGAGATGAACCAGCTGGCCGATCAGCTCACCACCACCCTCAACGAGCTGATCGCCCTCAACAACCATCACGCCAACATGGCCACCGAGCTTGCCGGCACGGTGTACGAGCGTGCCCGCGTGTGGGTGGTCGGCCTGCTGGTGGCCGCACTGGTGCTCACCGTGGTGCTGGCGCTGACCCTGACCCGCAGTATCGTGCGCCCGCTGGCGCAATCGCTGCAGGTGGCCGAGGTGGTCGCCACCGGCGACCTGACCCCGCAGATCAACGTGGAGGGCAGTGACGAGCCGGCGCGCTTGCAGGCGGCCCTCAAGCAGATGCAGCAGAGCCTGCGCGATACCATCGGGCGTATTTCCGATTCGTCCAACCAGCTGGCCTCGGCGTCCGAAGAGCTCAGCGCAGTGACCGAGGACGCTACCCGCGGCCTGCACCAGCAGACCCAGGAAATCGAGCAGGCCGCCACCGCCGTGAACCAGATGACCGCCGCGGTGGAAGAGGTGGCGAGCAATGCGGTGGCCACCTCCCAGGCCTCGACCGAGTCCGATCGCATTGCCCGTCAGGGGCGCGAGCAGGTGCGCCTCACGGTAGCGTCGATCGAGGCGCTGGCCGATGGCGTTACCGCCAATGCCGCGGAAGTCGGGCAGTTGGCCGAGCAGGTGCACGGCATCACCAAGGTGCTGGATGTGATCGGTTCGATCGCCGAGCAGACCAACCTGCTGGCCCTGAACGCGGCCATCGAGGCGGCGCGGGCGGGGGATGCCGGGCGCGGTTTTGCAGTGGTGGCCGACGAGGTACGGGCACTGGCTCATCGTACCCAGCAGTCGACACGGGAAATCGAACAGATGATCGGTGGCATCCAGGAGGGTACCGACCGGGCGGTGGAGGGCATGCAGCAGACCAACCAGCGTGCCCAGGGCACCCTGGATGGCGCGCATGCGGCGGGTACGGCGCTGGAAGAGATTGCCACGGCCATCAGCCTGATCAACGAGCGCAACCTGGTGATCGCCAGTGCGTCCGAGCAGCAGGCACAGGTGGCGCGGGAGGTGGACCGCAACCTGACCAACATCCGCGACCTGGCGCTGCAGAGCTCGGCGGGGGCCAACCAGACCAGCGCGGCGAGCCAGGCGTTGTCGCAGCTGGCCATCGAGCTCAATACGCTGGTGGGCAGGTTTTCGGTGTAACGCCTTTGGCCTTGCCGGCGAATTGCTCCGAAAGCCGCAAACAAAAACGCCCCGAACCAGTCGGGGCGTTTCTACAGCAGGGGCGAGCCCTTGCTTACTTGCCAGCCCAGCGCTTGAGCACCAGGGTGGCATTGGTGCCGCCGAAACCGAAGCTGTTGCTCATCACGGTGTCGATCTTGGCATTTTCGCGGGTTTCGCGCAGAACTGGCAGGTCGGCCACTTCCGGGTCCAGCTCGTCGATGTTGGCGGAGCCGGCAATGAAGTTGCCTTCCATCATCAGCATGCAGTAGATCGCCTCGTGAACGCCGGCAGCGCCCAGCGAGTGGCCCGACAGGCTCTTGGTGGAGCTGATGGCCGGGGCCTTGTCGCCGAACACTTCACGCACACCCTTCATTTCGGCAACGTCACCGACCGGGGTCGAGGTGCCGTGGGTGTTCAGGTAGTCGATCGGGGTGTCGACGGTGGACAGCGCCTGCTGCATGCAGCGGATCGCGCCTTCGCCACTTGGGGCAACCATGTCGTAACCGTCGGAGGTCGCGCCGTAGCCAACGATTTCGGCGTAGATCTTCGCGCCACGGGCCAGAGCGTGCTCCAGCTCCTCGACCACTACCATGCCGCCACCGCCGGCGATGACGAAACCGTCACGGTCGGCATCGTAGGCGCGCGAGGCTTTTTCCGGGGTGTCGTTGCGCTTGCTGGACAGTGCGCCCATGGCGTCGAACAGGAACGACTGGCTCCAGTGCTCTTCTTCACCGCCACCGGCGAACACCACGTCCTGCTTGCCCATCTGGATCTGTTCCATCGCGGTACCGATGCAGTGCGCGCTGGTGGCGCACGCCGAGGCGATGGAGTAGTTCAGGCCCTTGATCTTGAACGGGGTGGCCAGGCACGCCGACACGGTGCTGCTCATGGTGCGGGTAACGCGGTATGGGCCGACGCGCTTGACGCCTTTTTCGCGCAGGATGTCCAGCGCTTCCATCTGGTTCAGGGTCGAGGCGCCGCCGGAACCGGCGATCAGACCGGTGCGCGGGTTGGACACCTGCTCTTCGCTCAGGCCCGAGTCCTTGATCGCGTCCTGCATCGCCAGGTAGGCGTAGGCGGCTGCGTGGCCGACGAAGCGATAGACCTTGCGGTCGATCAGCTCTTCGAGGTTGAGGTCGATGGAACCGGAAACCTGGCTGCGCAGCCCCATTTCCTTGTATTCCGGGTTGAAACGGATGCCCGGACGGCTTTTACGCAGGTTTTCGGAGACGGTCTCTTTGTCATTGCCCAGGCACGATACGATGCCCAGACCTGTGATTACGACGCGGCGCATGCGAATAACCCTTAGAAATTTTCAGTGGAGGTAAATACACCGACCCGAAGGCCTTCGGCGGTGTAGATCTCGCGGCCGTCGACGCTGACCGAGCCATCAGCGATGGCCATGTTCAGCTTGCCTTTCAGGACGCGCTTGATGTGGATGTTATAGGTGACTTTCTTGGCGGTCGGCAGTACCTGACCGAAGAACTTCACTTCGCCCGAACCCAGGGCCCGGCCACGGCCTGGCAGGCCTTGCCAGCCCAGGAAGAATCCGACCAGCTGCCACATGGCATCCAGGCCCAGGCAGCCTGGCATCACCGGGTCGCCTTCGAAATGGCAGGCGAAGAACCACAGGTCTGGACTGATATCCAGCTCGGCGACCAACTCACCTTTGCCGTACTTGCCACCCTCTTGGCTGATGTGCGTGATGCGATCCACCATCAGCATGTTAGGGGCGGGCAGTTGCGCGTTACCTGGGCCGAACAGCTCACCGCGACTGCAGCGCAGCAGGTCTTCCCGGGTAAAGGCGTTTTGTTTGGTCATGCGAGCTCCTCAATAGTCACCGTGCGGCACGGGGTAGATCTTCCCGACCGACCCAAAAGCCTCAGGCTTGGGGCGGCAGCCTACACATAGACTATTGCGTTGTAGTGAAAGTCACAGCACAGGGGACGAAGATGTACACTTGTGCACTGAAATTTTTATGACAAGCCCGGCAAGGGCCCGGTTCAGTCTGTAAGACTGCCGCACTTTAGCATTTATCGCCAGTCACAGATGCCTGTGCGGGCAGCCAGCGATGCAGAATCTGCTGCAGATCAATGCGTTTGAACGGCTTGGTCAGGTAGTCGTTCATGCCGGCGGCCAGGCAGCGTTCGCGATCGCCCTGCAGCGCGTTGGCAGTCAGGGCGATGATCGGCATGGCTGCGGCATGGGGGATCTGGCGAATGCGCCGGGTGGCCTCGTAGCCGTCGATGACCGGTAGGCGGCAATCCATCAGCGTGGCGGCAAAGCGCTGGCGGCTGGCCAGCGCCACCGCCTGGGCGCCATCGGCGGCCACGCACACCTCGAACCCCAGGCTGCGCAGCATGGCCTGGGTCACGGCCTGGTTCACCGGGTTGTCCTCCACCAGCAGGATGCGTCGGCCCTGGCCAGGGTCACTGTTGTCGGCCCTGGGCGCAGGCAGCGTGGGGTTCTGCTGCATGCATAGCGCCAGCGGCATTTCCAGGGTAAAGGTCGAGCCCCTGCCTTCACGGCTTTCGGCACGCAGCGTGCCGCCCATGCGCTCGGTCAGGGTGCGGGCGATAGACAGCCCCAGGCCGGTACCGCCGTAACGTCGTGAAATAGAACTGTCGGCCTGCTGGAAGGCCACGAACATGGTTTCCAGGCGCTCGCTGTCGATACCGATGCCGGTATCGCGCACCGCACAGGTGAACCAGATCAGTTGTCGGTCCAGTACCTGCCAGCGCGGTTCGATCTGCACGCTGCCGTGTTCGGTGAACTTCAGCGCATTGCCGATCAGGTTCACCAGCACCTGGCGGATGCGGGTCGGGTCGCCGGCCACGCGCAACTGTTCCATGCCCGGCGGCAGTGGCGCCAGCAGCAGCAATCCGCGCTGCTGGGCGACGTGCTGGAACGACTGCGTGCAACTGCCCAGCAGCTCGGCCAGGTTGAACTCGATGTGCTCCAGCTCCAGCGTCGTGCGCTCGATCCGCGAGAAGTCGAGGATGTCGTTGATCACCTTGAGCAGATGGCCGGTGGACTCGCTGGCCACGGCCGCGTACTCGCTCTGTTCTTCGCTCAGCGCGGTGGTCTGCAGCAGTTGCAGCATGCCCAGCACCCCGTTCATGGGGGTGCGCAGCTCGTGGCTCATCATCGCCAGGAAGTCCGACTTGGCCTTGTTCGCCTGTTCCGCTTCCTCGCGGGCCTGGATCAGCTGGGCGATAGCCTGTTGCTGCTCGTGGCTGGCCTGTGCCAGGCCGCTGGCCAGGTTGTTGATGTGGCGGGCCAGGTGGCCCAGCTCGCTGTCGTCGACCACCGGCAGCGGCGCATTGAAGTCGCCTTTCTGGATGGCCTTGACCGCGTGCCCCATGTCGCTGATCGGACGCGACAGGCTACGCGCCAGGCGCCGTGCGAGGATGAAGGTGAACAGCAGGGCGAACAGGGCCAGGATCGCGGCCTTGATCACGATTTCCTGCTGGCGCTGGTTGAAGGCGTCATCGGACATGCCCACGATCACCCGGCCCAGGTAATCGTCCTTGCGGGTCGAGGCCGAGCCACCGTTGTGCAGGAAATCGCTGTCCAGAAAGATCCGCTGCAGGCGGATAGGCGCCTGGAACACCTCGACCTGTTGGGGACGGTTCTCGTGCTCGTCGGCCTGCTCGACATACACCAGGATGTGGTTTTCGCTGTCCTGCACTTCGAGAAAGCGCACATGCGGGATGGTCAGGGTGGCGCGCATCAGGCTCTCGAGCACTTCGTCATTGCCCGAAATGACCCCGTATTCCGAGGCCGGTGCCAGCTGGTTGGCGATCAGCTGGCCGGTATGGTTGAGCTCCTGGCGCAAGTCCTGGATGCGTACGAAGGTGAAGAAGCTGATCAGCAGCAACGTCAGCAGCAGGGCCGGCCCCAGGCTGATGATCTGGGTGCGGGTACTGATGTCCCAGGTCAGTTTTTTCATCGGTGCTTCTCTCCTGCGGCCACGGCCTGTTGTGCGGCCACCGGGTCTATCGCCTCGATGCCCAGGGCTCGGGCCACCTGCTGGTTGCCGGCCACGCGAAATCGCTCGGGGTACAACGTCCGCGGCCAGGCCGCCGGCGGCTGGTCGAGCAGGCGGTCGAGCACCGCCAGCCAGTCATGCTGGTCGCTCAGGGTACTGGCCAGCCCGCCGGCGCGCACGAACCCGGCATTCGGACCGATCAGCGGGACCTGGCGTGCATAGCTGCTCAGCAGCAGGTGCTTGGCCGTGGTGGCGTTGTACAGCAGTGGGTCGTCCAGGCCCAGTAGCACATCGCTGTTTTTGAGCACGGCCTGCAGCGGCCGATTGTCACGCGGGTCGGGCCAGGCCTGGGCGATGATCTCAAGGCGCAGCGCCTTGGCCGCCTGGCGCAGCTCGTCGAGCAGGAACCGGCTGTTCTCGGTATATAGCACACCAATGCGCCTGGCCTGGGGCAGCAGGTAGTGGGCCAGGCGCAACTGGCGCGCGGGCGGCGGGTCGCTCCACAGCAGGCTCAGGTAGGACGGGCGTCGGTCGCCCAGGTGCCGGCTGGCCTGTACCCGGCTGACCCGCAAGGCCAGCGTCGGCGGGCCTTCGGGCTGTTTCAGGCGCCAGTCCAGTGCGGCCAGGTCGAGCAGAATCAGGCGCGTGCCCGGCTTGAGCCTGTGCCCGGCAGGCAGTTCTGACACGGCGGTGAAGCGCACGTGATCGGTGGGGCGCTGCGCGCGCAGGGCGGTGACGAAGTCGCGCACGCCTGCATTGCCCTGGGCGGCGGTAACCAGAATGTCTGCGGCCGCCAGTGCGCTCAGCGGCCACGCCAGCATCAGCACCAGGCAAGCGTGCAGCAGGCGCATCAGAATTCCAGCTCCGCGCTCAGGTACAGCACCTGCCGGCTGTCGTAGCGGTTCTGCCAGTTGCTGGTGGGCTCGTCATCCAGGCGTTGCTGAAGCATCCCGGCCAGCTCCAGGCTGGCGTTGCGGATGGGGATGCGCCTGGCCACGCGCAGGTCGACACGCTCGAAGCGGTACTGGTTGAGGGCGTCGTCGCCGTAGTAGAACACTGCGCTCGACCAGCCTCGGCCCCAGTCGCGCAGCCAGCCGGCCGAGCCGCTGTTGCGTGCGCTGAGGTGGCGGTCATCGGGGTTGCTGGCCCAGGCATCGACATAGGCGTAGGTCAGGCGCAGGCGGTCGGCACTGCGCAGTTGCCAGTCCAGTTGCGCCTCGCTGCCGGTGAAACGCGCCTTGTTGGCGTTGCTGGCGATGGGCCGGTTGTTGCGCAGCGGTTCGCTGACCATGCCGGTGAGCTGGTCATGGAACAGCTTGATGTCCAGGCTCAGGCCGATTTCGCTGAAAAAGCCGTTGTAGCCCAGCTCCTGCGAGCGCATGCGTTCCTGGTCGAGGTCGCCCGGGCCGCGGGTGGTGACGAAGTACTCGGCGTGGCGCTGGCCGAAAGCGGCCGGGCGCAGGTTGTCGACGCGGTAGCTCCAGTTGACGTTGTTCTCGAACATGTCCGGCGAGCGTACCGCCTCCGAGTACACCGCACGCAGGCCGTGGCGCGGGGTGATCAGGTAGTTCACGGCCAGGCGCGGGGCCAGCGAGCTGCCCGCCAGCCGGGTATCCTCGAACATCGCGCCGCCCTGCACGATCCAGTGTTCGTCGGCGCGCCACTCGAGCTGGCCGAACAGGCGCCAGGTGGTGTCGTCGAGGCTGCCATCGTAGTAGGTCTGCGAGTCGGCCCGGTCGTAGCGGTAGGCGACGCCGCTGACCAGGCGCAGGCTGTCGCTCAGGCTCAGGGTGTCCTGCAGCTCCAGGTCCAGGCGGCTTTCGCGGGTACTCTGGTCGATGTCGCCGCACACCGGGTTGGCACCGCCGTTGTGCCACTGCTGGCGGACCTCGCGGGCCAGCGCCTGCTCCTGGTCGCTGCCGGGAGGAATCGGTGCGTCGATGTTGCGGGCCAGGCGTTCGGTATAGCCCGGGTTGAGCCGCCACAGCTGCGCCAGTTGCGGGCTGAAGGCGATGGCCGCATCGCACGCGCGCCACACCTGCTGGCGATCCCAGTGCAGCGCCGAACCCTGCAGGTACAGGCTGTGCCGCGGGTCCAGGTCGATGTTCCAGCGTACCGAGGCGGCGTAGTCCTTGGCATTCACGTCGGCGTTCGCCCCTGCGCCGCTAACGCCGGGGAACACCGGGGTATAGGCATAGGGGCGCTGCTCGCTGCCTTCCTTGGCGGAAAACTGCCAGTCCAGGCTCTGCTCGGCGTTCAGCGCATGGCTGGCGCTCAGGCTCAGGCGGTTCAGGCGGCGGCCATCGCGGTAGTGCTGGCCCTGCGCGTTGTGGTCAAAGCCGTCGTCCTGCTGGCCCGACAGCGACAGGCGCAGGTCGCCGCCGTCCCAGCCCAGGCCCTGGCTGGCGTACCAGTCGTCGATGCCGCGCTGGCCGCGGATCACCTTGAGCCGCGTGCCATGGCTGTCGGCCGGGCTGCGGGTGAGGATGTTGACCACCGCCATCAGTGCATTGGCGCCATAGCTGACGGTGTTGGGCCCGCGGAACACCTCGATGCGCTCGATATCCTCCAGTGCCAGCGGGATATCGCCCCAGTCCACCGTCGCCAGCCCCGCGCGGTACACCGAACGGCCATCGACCAGCACCTGCATGCGCCGCGCATCGTTGACGCTGCTGCCGTGGTAGTTGGCCGCCGGCTGGTTGCCCGCGCCGTAGCCGACCATCATGCCGGGCACCAGGCGCAGCAGTTCGGGTACGTTGCGCGCGCCGCTGGCGCGGATCAGCTCACTGTCGAGCACGCTCATGCTGCCGGGCACCGCCGCCGGCGACTGCCTGAGGCGGGTGGCGGTCAGGATCTGCGGCAGCGCCTGGCTGTCGACGAACAGGTCGTCCGCCACCGCCGGACCGCCCAGCAGGGCAGTCAGCAGAACCAGCGGGCGCGAGGGGGGAGGGCCAAGATGCACGGCGCGGCCTTGATGGCGGGTATCGAGCGGGCATGTTAACCGAGTAGCCGGCTTTTTCCAGCGATCAAACCCGCATTGCTGCGGTCCAATCGCACATCTGGCGCTGGCCGTGGCCTTAACGCTCCGTATAATGCGGGGGTCGCCACTTTATTGGTTTTAACGGATTGGATATGACTGAACAGCAGCCTGTTGCAGTTCTTGGAGGCGGGAGCTTTGGTACCGCCGTGGCGAACCTGCTGGCCGAGAATGGTGTCGAGGTACGGCAGTGGATGCGCGACCCCGAGCAAGCCGAGGCCATGCGCAACAACCGCGAAAACCCGCGCTACCTCAAGGGCGTGAAGATCCACCCGGGCGTCGAGCCGGTCAACGACCTGCTGGCCACCCTGCAGGCCTGCGAGCTGATCTTCGTCGCCTTGCCGTCCAGCGCCCTGCGCAGCGTGCTGGCGCCCCATGCCGAGCTGCTGAGCAACAAGCTGCTGGTGAGCCTGACCAAGGGCATCGAGGCGCATACCTTCAAGCTGATGAGCCAGATTCTCGAAGAGATCGCCCCACAGGCGCGCATCGGCGTGCTCTCCGGGCCCAACCTGGCCCGCGAGGTGGCCGAGCACGCGCTGACCGCCACCGTGGTCGCCAGCGAGGACGAGCAGCTGTGCCAGCGGGTCCAGGCCGTGCTGCACGGGCGTACTTTCCGTGTCTATGCCAGCAACGATCGCTTTGGCGTCGAGCTGGGCGGCGCCCTGAAGAACGTCTATGCCATCATCGCCGGCATGGCGGTGGCGCTGGGCATGGGCGAGAACACCAAGAGCATGCTGATCACCCGCGCGCTGGCCGAGATGACCCGCTTCGCCGTCAGCCAGGGCGCCAACCCGATGACGTTCCTGGGCCTGGCGGGTGTCGGCGACCTGATCGTCACCTGCTCCTCGCCCAAGAGCCGCAACTACCAGGTCGGCCATGCCCTGGGCCAGGGGCTGAGCCTGGACGAGGCGGTCAACCGCCTGGGCGAGGTGGCCGAAGGGGTCAACACCCTCAAGGTGCTCAAGGCCAAGGCCGAGCAAGTGCAGGTGTACATGCCGCTGGTAGCCGGCCTGCATGCCATCCTGTTCGAAGGCCGGACCCTGAGCCAGGTGATCGAGCTGCTGATGCGCGGCGAGCCGAAAACCGACGTCGACTTCATTTCCACCAGCGGTTTCAACTGAATTACAGGAGCAGGGCATGAACGAGTCCCCAAAACAGGCGCAGCGCGAATCGATCATCTTGCGTGTGCTGTGGATGCTGGTGTTCCTACTGGTATGGCAACTGGCCGAGCTGCTGCTGGGTGGCCTGGTGGTGGTGCAACTGGTGTACCGGCTGATCTACGGCGCACCCAGTGCCAGCCTGATGAACTTCGGCGACAGCCTGAGCCAGTTTCTGGCCCAGATCGGTCGCTTCGGCAGTTTCCACACCGACCAGAAGCCCTGGCCGTTCGCCGACTGGCCCACCCCGCGCGCGCCGGAAGGCGAAGCCGCCCACAGCGTGCCGCCTGCGCCACACCCGGCGCGTGACGAAGAGCCCAAGCTGTGAAGCTGTGGGTACTGCGCCACGGTGAAGCCGAGCCCCGCGCCAACAGCGACGCCGAACGCCGGCTGACCGCCCACGGTCGCGAGCAGGTGCTGCGCAGTGCCGCCCAGTTGCTCGGCTGCGCGCCGCAGGTGATCCTGGCCAGCCCCTATGTACGCGCGCAGCAGACCGCTGCGCTGGTCCACGAGGCGCTGGGTTTGGACAAGCCGGTGCAGACCGTGCCCTGGCTCACCCCCGAAAGCGACCCGCAGCAGGTCATCGCCGAGCTGGACAGGCTGGGGGTGGAGCAGGTGCTGCTGGTCAGCCATCAACCGCTGGTGGGCACGCTGGTGTGCCTGCTCGAGCATGGCCATCGCAAGGACCCTGCACCCATGGGCACCGCCAGCCTCGCCGAACTCGACGGCGACCACCCCCTGGCCGGGCTGATGACACTGCGCAGTCTCACTCCCCCCTGATCGCCAACCACGACAAGGAATGCTGCATGAGCCTCTGGAAAACCCAACCCGATATCGACCAGCTCAACGCCCGCCAGAAAGGCACCATCGGCGAAGTGCTGGATATTCGCTTCGAAGGCTTCACCGACGACTCCCTGAGCGCCAGCATGGTCGTCGACCAGCGCACCCACCAGCCGTTCGGCCTGCTGCACGGCGGCGCCTCGGTGGTGCTGGCCGAGAGCGTCGGCTCCATGGCCAGCTACCTGTGTATCGACACCACGCGCTTCTATTGCGTGGGCCTGGAGATCAACGCCAACCACCTGCGCGGTGTGCGCAGCGGGCGCGTCACGGCCACTGCCCGGCCCGTGCACATTGGCCGAAGCACCCATGTGTGGGACATCCGCCTGAGCACCGAAGACGGCAAGCTCAACTGCATCTCGCGCCTGACCATCGCCGTCATCGCGCTGGGCGACAACCCACCGGCGACCTGATATTTCTACCAGTTGTTGCCCATGCCCTGCCTTGCTAGCGTGCCCCCAGGACCCATCGGGGGCGCGAACAGGAGTTTGGCGATGAACACACCGGATCCGGAAATGGCAGGCTCGGCCTACTTCTACGACATCGTGCGCCAGGTCGAGCGTGCCCAGGCGCTGGATTTTGCCGAGTACAACGTGCTCAAGGACAGCGCCGAGGCCAAGCTCGACGAGTTGATGCGACGCCTGGAGGGGCTGCGTGAGCTCAGGCAATTGCGCGAGACGGGCCGCCTGATGGGGCATCAGTTGCAGGCCACCTGCCTGGCACTGCGCCGGGCCGAACTGAGCCGCGAGCACAAGCGCAAGGCACGTGATGCGCTCGAGTACCAGTTGCTGTACCTGCAGGCCTGCCTGCGCCGTTCGATTGCCGGCTTCGACGCGAATTGACCTGATCGTCGTGCTCCCTGGCCTGTACGGATGTTGCCGGGTGTTGCCGCGGCGGGGAAAATGGCCCGATTCCCCTTCGCGGACAGGCGACCATGACGCAGCAGATCTTCTTCGCCCATGCCAACGGCTTCCCCTCGGCCACCTACGGCAAGCTGTTCGCTGCGCTGGCCCCCGATTATCACGTCACCCACCTGCCGCAGCACGCGCACGACCCGCGCTTTCCGGTCAACGACAACTGGCAGAACCTGGTCGATGAACTGATCCATCACCTGGAGCAGCAGCCCGAGCCGGTGTGGGGGGTCGGGCACTCGCTGGGCGGGGTGCTGCACCTGCACGCGGCGATGCGCTGCCCGCAGTACTACCGTGGGGTGGTGATGCTCGATTCGCCGGTGCTGACCCGAGCTGACGAGTGGCTGATCCAGCTGGCCAAGCGATTTGGCTTCATTGACCGCATCACCCCGGCCGGCCGCACCCTGGGACGCCGCGAGGCGTTCGCCGACCGCGAGAGCGCCCGGGCCTACTTCACCGGCAAGGCGCTGTTTCGCCAGTTCGACCCCGACTGCTTCGAGGCTTATCTGGAACATGGCCTGCAGGACGAGGGCGAGCAGTTGCGCCTGCGCTTCGACCCGGCCACCGAGATCAGCATCTATCGCAGCCTGCCCCACGTAAGCCCCGGCCCGGCCCGCCAGCTGACGCTGCCGCTGGCGATGGTGCGTGGCAGCCAGAGCCGCGTGGTACGCCGCCACCACGCGTATGCCGTGCGCAGCATGCCCAGGGGCGAGTTCCACAGCCTGCCGGGTGGGCACATGTTTCCGCTGGAGCGCCCGCATGACACCGCGAGCCTGATCAAGGGCCTGTTCGATCGCTGGCAGGAAGCGGTGCAATGAGTGGCGTGGAGGAAGTGCGCCTGAACCTGGGGCACATCGAACTGGCGGCGCACCTGTTCGGCCCGCAGCAGGGCATCCCGGTAATCGCCCTGCATGGCTGGCTCGACAACGCCAACACCTTCGCGCGCCTGGCGCCCCGGCTGCATGGGCTGCGCATCGTGGCACTGGACCTGGCCGGGCATGGCTATTCAGACCATCGGCCGGTGGGCGCCGGCTACGCGCTGTGGGACTACGCCCACGACGTGCTGCGGGTAGCCGAGCAACTGGGCTGGCAACGGTTTGCCCTGCTCGGGCACTCGCTGGGGGCGATCATCTCGGTGATCCTGGCCGGTGCCTTGCCCGAGCGGGTCACCCGCCTGGCGCTGATCGACGGGGTGATCCCGCCCGGCGCCGGCCCCCAGGACACGGCCGAGCGCATGGGCATGGCCTTGCAGGCGCAGTTGCGCCAGGGCGGCAAGGGCAAGACCGTCTACCCGACCCTGGAGCTGGCGGTGCAGGCGCGCATGCAGGGCATGGTCGCGGTCACCCGCGAGGCCGCCGAGCTGCTGGCCCAGCGCGGCCTGATGCCGGTGCCGGGTGGCTACACATGGCGCAGCGACAGCCGCCTGACCCTGCCGTCGCCGCTGCGCATGAGCGAAGAGCAGGCGCTGACCTTCGTGCGCCGCATCGCCTGTCCGACCCAACTGGTGGTGGCCGCCGACGGCATGCTGGCGCGCAACACCCCCCTGCTCGAACAGCTACCCTTCAAGCTGGAACAGCTGCCGGGCGGGCATCACCTGCACCTGAACGACGAGTCGGGCGCCAGCCTTGTTGCAGACTGTTTCAATCGCTTCTTTGCCATTTCTTGACTTGCGGCGGGCAACTGTCGAGGCTTGGCGGGTTGAACAGGGAGACAACCATGACCAAGCGCGACACCGTTGCACCTTTTTTCGCCATCGAGGCCTTTAGCGCCATGGCCCGCCAATGAGTATTTCGCGTCTGATTCGAACAGGCCTTGCCGGCCTGGCCGTGCTTGCCAGCACACCACTGATGGCCGATCAACTGCCGATTCCGGTGGATGCCAAGGTAGTGGGCCAGACCAGTGCGCAGGAACTGGAGCAGGAACAGGAGCGGGTGTACCCCCTCGGTTCGCTGCGCAAGATCAGCAATGTGGTACGCATGGAGGGCAAGGTCGAGGGCCGCGGCAAGGTCAGCTATGCCACCTACCAGCTGCCGGCCGAGCGCAGTGCCAACGAAGCCTTTACCGCCGCTCGCGAAGCCTTGCAGACCGCAGGTGGCTATCCGCTGTTCTGGTGCCAGGGGCAGGACTGCGGTGAAAGCAGCCTGTGGTCGGCGCAGCTGGCCGGGCGATTCAACCTGACCGGTGCCGACAATCAGCAGGCGTTCATTCTGTTGCGCCGCTCCGGCGCCTCCAGCGACACCCTGGTTGCGCTGTACAGCATCACCAAGGGCAATCGGCGCGCGTACCTGCATGTCGAGGAGTTTGTGGCCAACGCACCGCTGGGCGAGGTGTTGCCCACGCCGGCCACCGTGCAGCGCGAACTGCTGAGCACCGGCAAGCTCGACTATGCCGACCTCAAGGGCGAACCGCAGCCGGCCTGGGTCAACCTGCTGTCGCGCAGCCTCAACCTGAACAGTACCTTGCGTGTGACCCTGACCGGCGCCCAGGCCGAGGCCTGGCGCGAGCAACTGGTCAAGGCCGGGGTGCGCGCAGCACGGCTTGAAGTGGGTACGCAGCCGGCTGCCGGGCTGCATGTCGAACTGATCCGCTGACCGGGGCCGCTATGCTCAACAACGATCGCCTGCTGGTGCAGATCATCCTTATCGGCTTGCTGGGGGCCGGTCTGTGGGTCATGGCCCCGTTCATTTCCGCGCTGCTGTGGGGGGCGATCCTGGCCTATGCCAGCTGGCCGCTGATGCGCCTGCTCACGCGCGTGCTCGGCGGGCGCGAAACCCTCGCGGCGAGCGTACTGACGGGCGTATGGATGCTGCTGGTGGCATTGCCGCTGGTGTGGCTGGGCTTCAACCTGGCCGACCATATTCGTGATGCCACCGCGTTCGTGCGCGACGTGCAGGTCGACGGCCTGCCCGATGCGCCGGACTGGCTGGGCGGCATACCCTTCGTGGGGGAGCGCCTGGTCGGCTTCTGGGACACCCTCGACCAGCAGGGCGCGGCCATGCTGGCGGCGATCAAGCCACACCTGGGGCAGGTGGGCAACTGGTTGCTGGCCCGCAGTGCGCAGATCGGCGGGGGGATTCTCGAACTGACCCTGAGCCTGGTGTTCGTGTTCTTCTTCTACCGTGACGGGCCGCGGCTGTCGGCCTTCGTGCTGCGCCTGCTGAACCGCCTGATCGGCGAGCGCGCCGAATACTACCTGGACCTGGTGGCAGGCACCGTGCAACGGGTGGTCAACGGCGTGATCGGCACCGCAGCGGCGCAAGCCCTGCTGGCGCTGATCGGCTTCCTGATCGCCGGGGTGCCGGGCGCGCTGGTGCTGGGCCTGGTGACCTTCCTGCTCAGCCTGATCCCCATGGGGCCGCCGCTGGCCTGGGTGCCGGCCACCGCATGGCTGGCGTGGCAGGGCCAGTACGGCATGGCGGTGTTCCTGGGGATCTGGGGCACGTTCATCATCAGTGGCGTGGACAACGTGCTCAAGCCCTACCTGATCAGCCGGGGCGGCAACCTGCCGCTGGTGATCGTGCTGCTGGGGGTGTTTGGCGGGTTGCTGGCGTTCGGCTTCATCGGCCTGTTCATCGGCCCCACGCTGCTGGCAGTGGCCTACAGCCTGCTGCTGGACTGGACCCGCAGCGAGCCGCAGCACCCGCCGCGGGCCTGATCGCACCGGCCTGGCTGGCCGGGCCGCCCTTGCCAGGCGCCGGCCCTGCCGGCCAACGGGGCGTCCCAGCCATGCCGATTCGCTCTCTTTACGCATTCTTTATACCCAACCCTCGCTAGCCCTCTCGCCCCTTTACGCCCCCCCTCCCGACAATCACCGTCAGCGGCACCGTGCCGCGGGACGGAGATTCTTCATGAGCATTCTGGACGGGGTGTCACTGCTGCTGGCAGTGGCGTTGTTTGTGTACCTGATGGCCGCGCTGCTGCGCGCCGATCGCGGTTAGGAGCAGCCATGCACAGTTACGATTACGCATTGCTGCTGGCCTTTTTCGCCCTGGTGCTGCTGCCGGCGCCCTGGCTGGGCCGCTTCTACTACAAGGTGATGGAAGGCCAGCGCACCTGGCTGAGCCCGCTGCTGGGGCCGGTGGAGCGGGGCTGCTACCGGCTGGCCGGGGTCGACCCTGCCACCGAGCAGAGCTGGAAGACGTACGCCCTGGCGCTGCTTGCCTTCAACCTTGCAGGCTTCGGGCTGCTGTTTGCCGTATTGCTGCTGCAAGGGCACCTGCCGCTGAACCCGCAGCACCTGCCCGGCCAGGAGTGGTCGCTGGCGTTCAACACCGCCGTCAGCTTCATGACCAACACCAACTGGCAGTCCTACAGCGGCGAAGCCTCGCTCAGCTACCTGAGCCAGATGCTCGGCCTCACCGTGCAGAACTTCGTCAGCGCCGCCACCGGCCTTGCCGTGCTGGTCGCGCTGTGTCGTGGCATTGCTCGACGCTCGGCCAGCACCCTGGGCAACTTCTGGGTCGACATGACCCGCGCCACCCTCTACGGGCTGCTGCCGCTGTGCCTGCTGCTGGCGCTGCTGCTGGTATGGCAGGGCGTGCCGCAGACCTTCACCGATTATGTGCATGCACTGACCCTGCAGGGCGCCGACCAAGTGATCCCGCTGGGCCCGGCTGCCAGCCAGATCGCGATCAAGCAGCTGGGCACCAACGGCGGCGGCTTTTTCGGGGTGAACTCGGCGCACCCGTTCGAGAACCCCAGCGCCTGGAGCAACCTGTTCGAGGTGGCCTCGATCATCCTGATTCCGGTGGCCCTGGTGTTCACCTTCGGCCACTACGTCAAGGACCTGCGCCAGAGCCGGGCGATCATCGCCTGCATGCTTGCGCTGTTCGTGATCGGCGGCGCCACCGCGCTGTGGTCGGAGTACCAGCCCAACCCCACCCTGAACAGCCCGCTGGTGGAGCAGACCGCGCCGCTGGAAGGCAAGGAGAGCCGCTTCGGCACCACCGCCAGCGTGCTCTGGAGCGTGACCACCACCGCGGCCTCCAACGGCTCGGTGAACAACATGCACGACAGCCTCAACCCGCTCAGCGGCATGGTCGCGCTGGTCAACATGATGGTCGGCGAGGTGATTTTCGGCGGCGTCGGCGCCGGGCTCTACGGCATGCTGCTCAACGTGCTGATCGCGGTGTTCCTGGCCGGGCTGATGATCGGTCGTACCCCTGAATACCTGGGCAAGAAGCTGCAGGCCCGCGAGGTGCAACTACTGGTCGCCACACTGCTGGTGATGCCGGTGGGCGTGTTGGTGCTCGGCGCGCTGGCCACCAGCCTGCCGGGGCCTGCCGCCGCGGTCAGCAACCCGGGCCCGCACGGCTTCAGCCAGTTGCTGTACGCCTACACCTCGGCCAGTGCCAATAACGGCTCGGCGTTTGCCGGGCTGGGCGCCAACACCACCTTCCACAACCTGATGATCGGCCTGGGCATGTTGATCGGGCGCTTCGGCTACATCCTGCCGGTGCTGGCCCTGGCCGGCAGCCTGGCGCTGAAGAAGAGCGCGCCGGTGGGCCAGAACAGCTTCCCGACCCATGGCCCGCTGTTCGTCACGCTGTTGCTGGTGACCATCCTGCTGATCGGTGGCCTGACCTTCCTGCCGGCCCTGGCCCTGGGCCCGGTTGCTGAATACCTGAGCCTGGGCTTGTGAGGAGCCGACCATGAACCTGCCTGTTTCCGAAGTGAAGGCGGCCCCGTCCGCCACTGCCCGCACCACCTTCGCCGCGCTCTGGCGTCCGGCCCTGGTGCAGGCATTCGTCAAGCTCGACCCGCGCCAGCTCAAGCGCGCCCCGGTGATGCTGGTGGTGGAACTGACCGCTATCTTCACCACCCTGCTGTGCCTGCTGCCCAGCGACGTACCCACCGGCGTATCGGTGCAGATCGCCGTGTGGCTGTGGTTCACCGTGCTGTTCGCCAACTTCGCCGAGGCCCTGGCCGAAGGCCGTGGCAAGGCCCGCGCCGACAGCCTCAAGGCCGGCAGCCAGGGCCTGAACGCGCGGCGGCGCATGGCCTCGGGCGAGTTCGAGGTGGTGCCGGCCAGTGACCTGCGCAAAGGCGATGTGGTGCGTGTGGATGCCGGGGAGATGATCCCCGGTGACGGCGAGGTGATCGAAGGGATCGCCGCGGTCAACGAGGCGGCAATCACCGGCGAGTCCGCACCGGTGATCCGCGAGTCTGGCGGCGACCGCTCTGCGGTCACCGGCAACACCCGGCTGGTGTCCGACTGGCTGCTGGTGCAGATCACCAGCAACCCGGGCGAGTCGACCCTGGACCGCATGATCGCCCTGGTCGAGGGCGCCAAACGCCAGAAGACGCCCAACGAGGTGGCCCTGGACATCCTGCTGATCGGCCTGACGCTGATCTTCCTGGTGGTAGTGGTCACGCTGCAGCCCTTCGCGCACTTTGCCGGTGGCAGCATCCCGATGGTGTTTCTGGTGGCCTTGCTGGTGACCCTGATCCCCACCACCATCGGCGGCCTGCTGTCGGCCATCGGCATCGCCGGCATGGACCGACTGGTGCGGCTCAACGTGATTGCCCGTTCGGGGCGTGCAGTGGAAGCGGCCGGCGACGTGCACGTGCTGCTGCTGGACAAGACCGGCACCATCACCTTCGGCAACCGCCGTTGCAGTGCGGTGCACGCCGCCCCCGGCATCACTGTCCGCGAGCTGGGCGAGGGCGCCTTGCTGGCCTCGCTGGCCGACGACACCGCCGAAGGCAAGTCGATCGTCGACTACCTGCGCCAGTTGCATGACTTCACTCCACCCGACGCTGCACACCTGGTGCCGGTGGCCTTCAGCGCCGAAACCCGCCTGTCGGGCGTCGACTTCGGCGCCCAGCGCTACCGCAAGGGCGCGGTGGATTCGGTACTGGCGTTCGTCGGCATGCAGCGCCTGGACCTGCCGGCCGCCCTGGCCCGTGAAGTCGACCGCATTGCCCAGAGTGGCGGTACACCGTTGCTGGTGTGCGTGGACAAGCGCCTGCTGGGCGTTATCCACCTCAAGGACGTGGTCAAGCCCGGCATTCGCGAGCGCTTCGCCGAGCTGCGCAAACTGGGCATTCGCACCGTGATGGTGACCGGCGACAACCCGCTGACCGCCGCGGCGATTGCCGCCGAGGCCGGGGTCGACGACGTGCTGGCCGAGGCCACGCCGGAGAAGAAGTTGGCACGCATTCGCCAGGAACAGAACGACGGGCGCCTGGTAGCCATGTGCGGCGACGGTGCCAACGACGCCCCGGCGCTGGCCCAGGCGGATGTCGGCATGGCCATGAATGACGGCACCCAGGCGGCCCGCGAGGCGGCCAACATGGTCGACCTGGACAGCGACCCGACCAAGTTGCTGGATGTGGTACAGGTGGGCAAGGAGCTGCTGGTGACCCGTGGCGCGCTCACCACCTTTTCCATTGCCAACGACGTGGCCAAGTACTTCGCCATCCTGCCGGCGCTGTTCGCTGCGATCTACCCGCAGCTGGGCGTGCTCAACCTGATGCAACTGGCCAGCCCGCAGAGCGCCATCGTCTCGGCGATCGTGTTCAACGCGCTGATCATCGTGGTGCTGATCCCGCTGGCGCTGCGCGGGGTACGGGTGCAGGCCGCCAGCGCTGCCCACCTGCTGCGGCGCAACCTGCTGATCTACGGTCTGGGCGGGCTGCTGGTGCCGTTCGTGGGGATCAAGCTGATCGATCTGGCGCTCAATGCGCTGCACCTTGTGTGAACTGGGAGATGAACATGACGACGCTAGTACGCCCGGCCCTGAGCCTGATTGTGCTGATGACCCTGATCACCGGCGCGGTGTACCCGCTGGTGGTCACCGGAGTCGCCCAGGTGGCGTTCCCCGAGCAGGCCAACGGCAGCCTGCTGCGCGACGACAGTGGCCAGGTGCGCGGCTCGCGCCTGCTGGCCCAGCCGTTCAGTGGCGCGGGCTGGTTCCAGCCGCGGCCCTCGGCGGCCGACTATGCCACGGTGTCCAGCGGTGCCAGCAACCTGGCGCCGAGCAACCCGGCGTTGGCCAAACGCGTGGGCGAGCAGGCCCAGGCGCTGTATGTGCCGGCACAAGGCCCGGTGCCGCTGGCGCTGCTGACCACCTCCGGCAGCGGCCTGGACCCGCACCTGCCGCCAGCAGCCGTGGCCTATCAGCTGGCGCGGGTGGCAGCGGCGCGGCAATTGCCGCTGCCCACCTTGCAAGCCCTGGTGGAGCAGTCCACCCTGCACCCACTGGTGGGGCCGCCGGTGGTCAATATCCTGGCCCTGAATGCGGCCCTCGACCAGCTCGCACCTGCTTCGAAATAAGGACGTGTGTCGACCATGAGTGATTCTGAACGCGCCGATGCGTTGTTGGCCGAGTTGCCGCGCGAGGGGCGCGGCCGGCTCAAGGTGTTCCTGGGCGCAGCGCCCGGCGTAGGCAAGACCTACGCCATGCTGCAGGCCGCCCATGCGCAGTTGCGCCAGGGGGTGAGGGTGTTGGCGGGCATCGTCGAAACCCATGGGCGCAGCGAAACCGAGGCGCTGCTGGGCGGTTTGCCGCAACAGCCGCTGGTGCGCTCCGAGTACCGTGGCGTGCAGTTGGAGGAAATGGACCTGGACGGCCTGCTCAAGGCCGCCCCGCAACTGGCGCTGGTGGACGAGCTGGCCCACAGCAACGCACCCGGCAGCCGCCACGCCAAGCGTTGGCAGGACGTGCAGGAGCTGCTGTCGGCCGGTATCGACGTGTACACCACGGTCAACGTGCAGCACCTGGAAAGCCTCAATGACCATGTGCGCGGCATCACCGGCGTGCAGGTGCGCGAAACGCTGCCCGACTGGGTGCTGCAGGAAGCCTTCGAACTGGTGCTGATCGACCTGCCGCCGCGCGAGCTGCTCGAACGCCTGCGCGACGGCAAGGTGTACGTGCCGGAGCAGGCGCGGGCGGCGATCGATGCGTTCTTCACCCAGACCAACCTGACGGCCCTGCGCGAGCTGGCGATGCAGACCGCCGCCGCCCAGGTCGATGCCGACCTCGCCCACGGCTACCGCAGCCTGGGCCAGGATGCGCCGGCGCTGCGTGGGCGCCTGCTGGTGGGGGTGGATGGCGATGCCCAGGCCGAGCGCCTGGTACGTCATGCCAGCCGCGTGGCACAGCGCCGCCACCTGCCCTGGAGCCTGGTGCACGTGGACAACGGCCGCCTGCGCGACGAAACCGCACGCCAGCGCCTGCAGGCCGCCCAGCAGCTGGCCGAGCGGCTGGGCGGCGAAGTGGTGGTGCTGCGCGCCGGCGAGGTGGCCAACACCTTGATCCAGCATGCGCTGGAGCGGCGTGCGAGCCTGGTGCTGGTGGGCCAGTCGCGTGATCGGCTGCGTCGGCGCTGGTTCGGTGCCGGTGTGGCGGCGCGCCTGTTGCGCGAGGCCCACGGGCTGGAAATCAACGTGCTCGACCGCGACGCACAGCCAGAACCGGTCAGCGCGCCGGTGGCGCGAGCCTGGGCCTGGCGCCACTACCTGCTGGCGCTGCTTGCCACCGTGCTGGCCAGTGCACTGGCCTGGGGCGTGGCCGGGGTGCTGGCGCTGCCCAACATCTCGCTGGTGTTTCTGGCAGCAGTGCTGCTGGTGGCGGTGCGCAGCAGCTTGGGCCCGGCGCTGGTGTGCGCCGCGCTGTCGTTTCTGGCCTACGATTTTCTGTTCATACCGCCGAATTTCTCGCTGAGCATCCAGCGCGAGGAGGACGTGCTGACCCTGGTGTTCTTTCTGCTGATGGCCGCCCTGACCGGCAACCTGGCGGCGCGCCAGCGGCGTCAGTTGCAGGCGCTGCGCGAAACCCAGGAGCAGACCGGCCAATTGCTGGACCTGACCCGCCGGCTGACCGCAGCTACCGACCGCCAGGCGGTGTTCAATGCCGCCAGCCACCACCTGGAGGGCTGGACGGACGTGCAGATGTGCCTGCTCGAACGCGATGCCGAAGGTCGCCTGCAGGTGGCCAGCGGCGGTGCCCTGCAGTTCAATGACACCGAGCGGGCGGCCGCCGACTGGGCCTGGCAGCATGACCAGGCCGCCGGCCTTGGCAGCGACACCTTGCCCAACGGGCGCTGGTGGTGGTGGCCGCTGTCGGTGGAGGAAGGCCCGCTGGCCCTGCTGGGCGTACGCCCGCGCGAGGGCCAGGTGCTGACGGCCCAGCGCCGGCGCCTGCTCAAGGCCCTCAGCCAGCCATTGGCCCAGGCCCTGGCCCGGGCGCGGCTGGCCGATCAGCTGGAGGCGGCACGCCTGCACGGCGAAACCGAGCAGTTGCGCAGTGCCTTGCTGGCCTCGGTGTCCCACGACCTGCGCACCCCGTTGACTGCCATGCGCGGCAGCATCGACAGCCTGCTGGCACTGGGTGAGGCAATCAGTCAGCACGACCGTCGCGAGCTGCTCGAAGGCACCCGCGACGAGGCCGAGCGCCTGGACCGTTACATCCAGAACCTGCTCGACATGACCCGCCTGGGGCATGGCGGGCTCAAGCTCGCGCGCGACTGGGTGGCGCCGACCGACATCGTCGGCAGCGCCCTGAGCCGCCTGCGCGTGGTGCTGGCCCCGTTGCAGTTGCGCACCGAGGTGCCGGCAGAGTTGCCGCTGCTGTTCGTGCATGCCGCACTGATCGAGCAGGCCCTGATCAATGTGCTGGAGAACGCGGCACGCTTCTCGCCGGCCCACGGGCGCCTCGAACTGCGGGTGAGTGTGGAAGGCGAGCAGCTGTGCCTGGCCGTCGCCGACGAGGGCCCGGGGATTGCGCCGCAGGACCGGGCGCGCATCTTCGACATGTTCTACACCGCTGCGCGCGGGGACCGGGGCGGGCAGGGCACGGGGCTGGGGCTGGCGATCTGCCAGGGCATGATCGGCGCCCATGGCGGGCAGATCCGTGTAGAGGACGGCATCGATGGCCGTGGCACCTGCATCACACTATGCTTGCCGCTTCCGGCCCAACCTGAACTGGACAGCGAGACCCCATGAGCCAGACCGCGACCGTGCTGGTCATCGACGACGAACCGCAGATCCGCAAGTTCCTGCGCATCAGCCTTGGCTCGCAGGGCTACAAGGTGCTGGAGGCGGGCACCGGTGCCGAGGGCCTGAGCCAGGCGGCGCTGGGTCGGCCGGAGCTGGTGGTGCTCGACCTGGGGTTGCCCGACATGGACGGGCAGCAGGTGCTGCGCGAACTGCGCGAATGGAGCCAGGTGCCGGTGCTGGTGTTGTCGGTGCGGGCCAGCGAAGTGCAGAAGGTCGAGGCGCTGGACGGCGGGGCCAATGACTACGTGACCAAGCCGTTCGGCATCCAGGAGTTTCTGGCGCGGGTGCGCGCGTTGCTGCGCCAGGTGCCCCAGGCGGTGGCCGAAGAGTCGGCGCCGCGCTTCGGCCCGTTGACCGTGGACCTTGCCTACCGGCGCGTGACGCTGGCGGGCGAGGAGGTGGCGCTGACCCGCAAGGAGTATGCGTTGCTGGCGCAACTGGCGCGTCACCCGGGGCGGGTGATCACCCAGCAGCAGTTGCTCAAGGATATCTGGGGCCCCACCCATGTGGAGGACAGCCACTACCTGCGCATCGTGGTGGCGCATGTGCGGCAGAAACTGGGGGACGACCCGACGGCGCCGCGGTTCATCGTGACCGAGCCGGGGGTGGGGTATCGGTTGATCGGGCCGGAGCAGGCTTGAGGGCCTCTTCGCCGGCCTAGCGCCTCTCGGCCTCATAGTTGTCCAGCGTATCGCGTGCAATCTCGCGTCCCAGCGCGATCAGCTCCGGCGCCTTGTAGAACTCGAAGAACCGGCACACCCGCTTGGGCACGTTGATCAGTACATCCGGCGGGTAGCCGGCGATCTTGTACTGCGCCAGCGACGTCTGCATCACCTCGAAGCTCTGGTTGATCAGGTCCAGCAGCGAAGCCGGGCCCACGTTGTCGACAATGAACGAGCCGGCCGCCGATTTCGGCGCGCCGTCAGTCTCGGGCGCCGCCGAGGGCTGCTGCGCCTCGGGCTCGGCCGCATCGCTGAGCCACGGGTTGGGCGCCGCCTGCTCGATGCGGATCAGCCCTTCGGCGGCCTTGCGCCGGAACGGCAGGTGCGAGCCCAGCGAGTTGATCAGGTTGTCGAAGCGCAACTTGAACGCCGCCGGCCGCTCGATCACCGGCAACTGGTAATGCTTCTGGTTGGTGGAGTTGAGGTTCACCGCGACGATCAGGTCGCAGTGGCTGGACACCACCGGGATGATCGGCAACGGGTTGAGGATGCCGCCATCGACCAGCATGCGGTTGCCCTGCACCACCGGGGTGAACAGGCTGGGGATCGCCGCCGAGGCGCGCATGGCCTGGTGCAGGCAGCCTTCCTGGAACCAGATCTCCTGCTGGTTGGTGAGGTCGGCCGCCACTGCGGTGTAGGGGATGCGCAGGTTCTCGATGTTGACCTCGCCGACGATCTTGCGGATCTGCCCGAACACCTTCTCGCCGCGAATCGCGCCCAGCCTGAAACTCACGTCCACCAGGCGCAGCACATCCAGGTAATCCAGGCTCTCGATCCAGCGTCGGTATTCGTCGAGCTTGCCGGCGGCGTAGATGCCGCCGATCACTGCGCCCATCGAACAGCCGGCAATGCAGGCGATGTCGTAGCCGCGCCGCTCCAGCTCCTCGATCACGCCGATGTGTGCATACCCTCGGGCGCCCCCCGACCCCAGCACCAGTGCTACGCGTTTGCTCATGGTCGTTCCTTGCGGCTGTTCTGCTCGTGGGCCTAACAATGCACCCATTCAGGGCTGTGCTTCAATCGTGACAAGCGCTGGGCTACGCTGAGCAGGGCACTTTTCAGCGTGCGTGCCGTCGAAGTGCCACCCCGAACATTTTCCTTTTGAGGTAACACCGATGAAAGCCTGGATCTGCCTGCCCCTGATTGCCCTGGTACTGAGCGGCTGCGCCGGCAAGACGGCGTACCGGGACAGCTGCGCCAATCAGCTGGATTCGGCCTGGAAGGAGCTGGACCTGGCCAAGGCCGAGGGCTTCGCCGGCACGGTCAGCTATTCCAAGGCCCTGTCGCTGCTGACCGGCGCCAAGACCCAGCAGCAGTTCGAAGCCTTCGAAGGCTGCAGCAACAAGGCCGAGAAGGCACGCTTCTACATCCGTGAATCGCGCGCCGGGCGCTGAGGGAGGACCAGGCCATGTCGGCAATGCTCGACCATGTGATCGCCCAGGTGCTGACCCTGCACGTGCGCCTGCTGGCCTGCCAGGCGCGCCTGGCGGCCAATACCGACAGTGAGGCGCTGCATGACCTGCGTACCAGCGTGCGTCGCCTGCGCAGCCTGCTGCGGCCCCTGCGCGGGCTGCCGGGGGTGGACAAGCTGGAGGATGCTGCCGCCGAGCTGGGGCGCCTGACCACTCCGCTGCGCGATCGCGAGGTGCTGGCCGCGCAGTTGCTCGAACGCGGGCTGCCCGAGGTGGCCCGCCAGCAGCTTGGCGACCCGGCCCGCACCTTTGCCCGGGTGGCGGCCAGCGCCGAGCTTGCGCGGCTGCTGGCGATCATCGATGCCTTCCCGATGTTCCTGCGCGCGGCCCAGCGCCAGGGCCTGGTACGCCGCCTGGAGGCGCGGGTGGGCAAGCGCCTGCACAAGCAGTGGCGCAACCTGCAGGCTGCCATGAACGACCCGGCGCACGACCGCCACCGCCTGCGCCTGCTGATCAAGCGGGTGCGTTATGGCGCCGAGGCCTATCCACAGCTCGAACGCCTGCGCCCGGCCCTGCGCCGCGGGCTCAAGCGCGCCCAGGGCGATCTGGGCGACTGGCACGACCTGTTGCAGTGGCTGTTGCAGGCCGAGCAGCAGCCTGGCCTGGCGCCCTGCGTGGCGCACTGGCAGGCGCAACAGGCGGCGGCCGAGCAACGTGCCGACCGCACGCTGGAGACACTGCTGAGCGAAATCCAACGTCGATAAGTCGCGTGTTTGGCGCAAATGCGGCCTGTGCGCGGCGCGGCGGCTGGTTAACATCGCCACATTTGCCCACTGGTCGAGGTCCCGATGAATTTTTCCCAACTGCTCACCGCCGTGCGCCTGCAGCCCCAGGCGGTGACCATCCCGGCCGAATGGGCCCAGGGGCGTGCCTGTTTCGGCGGGCTGATGGCGGCGCTGGTGTACGAGGCCATGCACGCCAAGGTCGCCCCGGACCGTCCGGTGCGCTCGCTGGCCATCACCTTCGTAGGGCCGGCCGAGCCTGGGGTGCCGATCAGTTTCGAGGTGGAGCTGTTGCGTGACGGCAAGGCGGTCAGCTCGCTGCTGGGGCGCGCGGTACAGAATGGCCAGGTGGTGACCCTGGTGCAGGGCAGTTTCGGTGCCGGGCGCGATTCGGTGGTGCAGGTGTCAGGGCTGGCGCCGGTGCCGATGAAAAGCCTTGCCGAGTCCAGCCCCGAGTTGCCCTTCATCAAGGGCGTGACCCCCGAGTTCATTCGCCACCTGGCCATGCGCTGGGGCATTGGCGGCTTGCCGTTCAGCGGTAGCCGGTCACGCGAGATGGGCGGCTGGGTGCGCCTGCGCGGTGAGGATGTGGTCGAGGAGCCGGTGACCGAAGCCCACCTGCTGGCGCTGGTCGATGCCTGGCCACCGGCGTTGATGCCGCACCTGAGCACGCCCGCTGCCGGCAGCACCCTGACCTGGACCATCGAGTTCGTGCAGCCGGTGGCCAGCCTGACCACCCTGGACTGGTGCCAGTACTGCGCCCAGATCGACTACGCGCGTGACGGCTACGGCCATGTGGCGGCCGCCTTGTGGAACGGAGCCGGTGATTTGCTTGCCATCAGCCGCCAGACGGTGACCGTGTTCGCCTGAATCACTGGCGCTGGCGCTCCACCGCCACACCGGCCAGCAGGCCGATGACGCCGACGGCCAGGGTGCCCAGGTCGGCGTCGAGCGCGCCGCTCAATACCAGCAGCGCGCCGATGGCCAGCAGCGGCAGCGCAATCAGCTGCAGCGCGATGTTGGTGGGGGTACGAGGGGCGTGATGCCAGTGGGGCAGGTGAAACATGTGCTTGTTCATCACGGTTCTCCTCAAGGTGCAAAACGGATAACCCAAGCGTAGTTTGGCCCCCGCCAGGGGGCCAATTGCGCGCGGCTATCGCGTTTATAGCTTGAGTTGACCGATGGCCTTGTTCAGCTCGCCGGCCAGGGTGGCCAGTTCGCTGCTGGTGGTGGCCGAATCGACGGTCTGCTGCACGGTCTCTTCGGTCACGTCGCGGATGCTCACCACTGCGCGGTTCATCTCTTCGGCCACCTGGCTCTGCTGTTCGGCCGCCACGGCGATCTGGGTATTGCTCTCGCGCATCTGCGCCACCGCGCCGGTGATCTCCGCCAGGGCCTCGCCGGCTTCCTGGGCCTGCTTGACGCAGTCGTCGGCCTTGAACGAGCTCTCGGTCATGAACTCCACCGCATCGCGGGTGCCGGCCTGCAGGGCAGAGACCATGGTGGTGATTTCATCGGTGGAGCTCTGCACGCGCTTGGCCAGGTTGCGCACCTCGTCCGCCACCACCGCGAAACCGCGGCCCAGGTCGCCGGCACGGGCCGCCTCGATCGCCGCGTTGAGGGCCAGCAGGTTGGTCTGTTCGGCGATGCTGTGAATCACCCCGACCACGCTGTTGATCTTCTGGCTGTCCTCGGCCAGTTGACGGATCATCTCGGCCGTCTGCTGCACGCCGGTGGAGAGCCCCGAGATCGACGACTGCACGCGGCTGACCACGTCCTTGCCGCTGCCGGCCAGGGTGTCGGCGCTTTGCGACAGGTCGCGTGTGGCGCCGGCATGCTGGGCGATGTGGTAGACGGTGGCGGTCATTTCGTTGATGGCGGTGGCGGCCTGGTCGGTTTCGCTCTGCTGGCCGAGCATGCCGTGGCGCACCTCGTTCATGCTGGCGGCCAGGCGCGCGGCGCCGGCATCCAGCTGCGCGGCGGTTCGCGCCACGGTGTTGACCACGCGGTGGTAGGTGGTCTGCATGGCGTTGAAGGCGCTGGCCATCTGGCCGATCTCGTCGCCGCAGGACAGCGGCACCCGTGCCGACAGGTCACCGGTCTTCTCGACGTGCAGCATCACGTCCTTGAGGATGTTGAGCTGGCTGAGCAGGAAGCGGATCAGCAACTGCGAGGCGCACAGCATGGCCAGCATCAGGATCAGTACGCACACCGCATAGTTGACGAAGCGGTCGGTGAACACCTGCGCCATGCTCGGGGCCTGGGCCAGTACCGCGATCTGCTGGCCATCGCGCTGGATGACCTGCGCGCCGATCAGCGGGTCGCTGCCCAGCAGCGGCATGCCGTTCAGCTCGACCCAGCCCTGGGCAGTGGCCAGGGCCGGCAACGCCTGGCCATCGAAGGTGGGCGCCTGCCCGGGTGTGAAGCTGACCCAGGTGGCGTTCTGCGGCAAGGCCTGGCCGGCGGGCCAGGCGGCCAGCAGGCGGGCTTCGGATTGCACCCGGGCCTGGGCCGTCTCGGCCCTGGCGCGGGTTTCCAGGTGCACCGCATACAGCACCACGAACAGGGTTGTGACGAAGGCGACTGCGTTCACCGCCCAGAACTTGTACTTCAGTGAGATATTGCTGAGCCAGGCACCCATGGATAGGTCTTCTCTGATTGAGCGGAAACAATTTGGCAAGGTGCCATCAGTGTGCCAGCCAATTCAAAGACAAATCTTGATATGCGTCAAACTATGTCGGGGAGCCCGAAGAAGCGCCGGGCGCAGTCGCTGGTGTGCGCAGCCACTTGCTCGGGTGTCTCGCCCCGGTGCAGGGCCACTTCGCGCAGCACTTCGGGCAGGTAGGCCGGTTCGTTGCGACCGCTTTTGGGTTTGGGGCGCAGGGTCCGGGGCAGCAGGTAGGGGGCGTCGCTCTCCAGCATCAGGCGGCCAGTGGGGATGCTGGCAACCAGCGGGTGCAGGTGGGTACCGCGACGTTCGTCGCAGATCCAGCCGGTGATGCCGATGTGCAGGTCCAGGTCCAGGTAGCTGAACAGGGCGCTGCGCTCGCCGGTAAAGCAGTGCACCACGGCGGCTGGCAGGCGGTCGCGGTAGTCCTTGAGAATCTGCAACAGGCGTTCGTTGGCATCACGCTCGTGCAGAAACACCGGCATCTGCAGCTGCACCGCCAGCGCCAGTTGTTCTTCCAGGGCCTTTTCCTGTTGCGGGCGCGGCGAGAAGTCGCGGTTGAAGTCCAGCCCGCATTCACCCACCGCGTGCACCCGTGGCTGTTCGAGCAGCGCGCGCAGATGGCGCGCGGTGTCGCTGTTCCAGCTGCTGGCATCGTGGGGGTGTACACCGGCCGTGCTGAACAGGCGCCGGGCCTGCGGGTCGAGTTGCTCGCACAGGTGTAGCGCGGCTTCGCTGCCGGCCAGGCTGGTACCGGTCACCAGCATCTGATGCACCCCGGCGGCCTCGGCACGCTGCAAGATGGCCTCGTGCTTGCCGTCGAAACTTGGGTTGGTCAGATTGACGCCGATGTCGATGAGTTGCATGGTGCTACCTCAGGTTGTGCGGCAAAAGCGCTTGGCAGCGCCGAAAAATACCAATAACGCCAAGAACTTCAAGAAGTTGTCGCGGTCTTTTGCGGTCAATTGTCACGGACCGACCGCTCATTATGGCGTCAAATACTCAATCGCGGCCCTTTGCCGGAGACCGGATGACGCGATCACTTTGGCTTTTTTTGCTGTGTGTGGGCCTGCTGTGCGCCGGCCCGGCCCACGCACGCCTGCCCGGCCCGCAGCAGGCGGTGCCTGCGGCCAAGGTGCGCGACCTGGCGCAGATCCGTGAAAGCCGGGTGTTGCGCGTGCTGGTCAACCAGAGCCGCAACAGCTCCGGCGAGGTCAAGGGCCAGCCGGTGGGCATCGAATACCATCGGCTGATCGCCTTCGAGCACTATCTCAACGGGCGTGCCCGTGACGGTCAGCAGATCCGCCTGAAGATCATCCCCAAGGCCAAGGACCAGTTGATTGGCGCATTGCAGCGTGGCGAGGGCGATCTGGTGGCGCCCGGCGAGCTGATCGATTTGAGTTCCACCCGCGGGGTGATGGCCAGCGACCCCGTGCTGGAGAATGTGCCGCTGGTGCTGGTGGGGCGCAAGGGCGAACGGACCTACCAGCGCGTCGAGCAGCTTGCCGGCCGCACCGTGACCCTGACCAGTTCGAGTGCGGCAGGCGATACCCTCCACGAAATCAACCAGCGCCTGGCCCTGCGCAAGCTGGCGCCGCTCAAGGTGGAATGGGCGGACCCCAGCCTTGCGGTGGAGGATGTGCTGGAAATGGTGCAGGCCGGCATCTTCCACCTGACCGTGGTCGAACAGCCGATTGCCCGGCGCTGGGCGCAGGTGATGCCCAAGCTGCTGGTGCAGCGCAAGGTGCAGCTGGCCCAGCCCGAGGCGATGCATTGGTACGTGCGCCGCGACGCGGCGATGCTGCACGCCAGTGTCGATCGCTTCCTCAAGGGGTATCACGCCCCGGCCGATCAGGATGTGGCGTTCGAGCGTATCTACCGGCGCCTGTACAAGGTGCATTACCCGCTGGCCCAGGCCAACCGCCAGCGCCTGGAAAAACTGCGGCCGGTGCTGCAGCGTCACGCCCAGGCCCAGAACCTGGACTGGCTGAACCTGGCGGCACTGGCGTTCAAGGAGTCGGCCCTCGACCCGGCGGCCAGGGGCGCAGGTGGCGCCCATGGGCTGATGCAGATCACCCCCGGTGCGGCGCAGCGGGTGGGGATCAGCGATATCGCCAATGTCGATGGCAATGTACAGGCCAGCGCGCGCTACCTGGCACTGATCCGGCGCAAGTTCTTTTCCAGCAACCAGCTCAACGAACGCGAGCGCATGGCGTTCGTGCTGGCCGGCTACAACCTGGGGCCGGAGCGGGTTCAGGCCATGCGGGCCGAGGCGCGGCGACGCGGCCTGAACCCCAACCAGTGGTTCTTTCAGGTAGAGCGTGTGGCGCTCGAGCAGGTGGGAATGGGGCCGGTCAGCTATGTTAATAGCGTCAACAAGTACTTTCTGGCATTCGACCGCGAACGCGACGCGCTGGAAGCCCGGGGACGAAAAGTGGCCTCACGCAAGTAATCGAAAATTACGATTTGTATGTGCAGATAATCGCGATTTTAACATTTGAAAATATGATTAAGATGGCGACCTCTACCACACACCTGCATCGCTTAAGGAAGACAGCATGAACGCCATCAACTCCGTATTGTTCACCCGCGCCGGCTGGGGCATTACCGTACTGCGCATCTTCATCGGCATCATCTTCATGGCCCATGGCTCGCAGAAGCTGTTCGGCCTGTTTGGTGGCGGCGGGCTGGCAGGCACCGCGCAGTACATGGAAAGCCTGGGGCTGACCCCGCCGACACTGATGGCGGCGCTGTCCGGTGGGGCCGAGTTCTTCGGCGGGCTGGCACTGGTCATCGGCCTGCTGGCACGCCCGGCGGCCCTGGCGCTGGTGGGGTTGCTGCTGGTGGCGATTTTCTCGGTGCACATCGGCAACGGTCTGTTCATGGCCAACAACGGCTATGAGTTCGCCCTGGCGCTGCTGGGTGGCGCGATTGCGGTACTGGTGGAAGGGGCGGGCAGGGCGTCGGTGGACCGCATGATCGCCAAGTGAGCCTTGGCGTTGTGGCACAAAAAGGGCCTGCATTGCAGGCCCTTTTTTGTGCCCGACCCGGCTGCTTGCTTCTGCGGCAACGCAGGCGCCTTCAGGGGCGCCGGCAGGTGCAGGAACCGGCGTCGCCGTCGAATGCGAGAAACTCGCTTGTTTTTCCGGCGTCCGGGTCGTTTATCAGACGATGGCATTGTTGACAGCCGGGCCGGCGCTTCTCTAGGATGCTGGCTTGCGCCGATTTAAACAGCTACTTGCGGGGCGCAGGAAGACCACCAGCAGGTCGTCCGAATACCGCTAAAGCGCTGGTTCGGTGACGCCTCGCACCGCAGCCCAGCGGGATCTGCGAGGCACAGAGAAGTACACCATGAGTTGCCCACGTACCAGCGTTTGCCTCACCCCTCTCCCTACCAGCCAGGCGGCTCGCACGCCGCGCATTCTGCTGAGCGGCAAACACCAGCCGACCCTGCTGCGCTACCTCGATGGCTGGCCCCGCCCCAAAGGCCGTGCCACGGCGTTCCTGATCCAGTTCGCCGACTCCTGCGAAACCCTCGCCCGGTTCGGCAACGACCGTTTCGACCTGGCCGTGGTGCAGGCGCCCTCGAGGGCCGATGCCGCCGAAGTGATCCACCACCTGACCCGCGTCGCCCGCCAGGGCTTGATCACCCGCGCCTGATCGCTCAGGGGTACTCGATCTCGACGATGTACACCGTCTGTTCGCCAGTCGGTGTCTGCACCCGCACTTCAGCGTCCAGCGCCTTGCCGATCAGGGCGCGGGCCAGGGGCGAATCGATGCTGATCAGGCCCAGTTTCAAGTCCAGCTCGTCGGGCCCGACGATGCGGTAGCGCGATTGTTCGCCGTCTTCGTTCTCGACCGTGACCCAGGCCCCGAAGTACACCTTGTTCGGGTCGCTGGGCCGTTCGCTCACCACTTTCAGGTTTTCCAGGCGCTTGGTCAGGAAGCGCACGCGGCTGTCGATTTCGCGCAGCATCTTCTTGCCGTAGGTGTACTCGGCGTTTTCCGAACGGTCACCTTGCGCTGCTGCCTCACTGACCGACTGGGTCACCTGGGGCCTGCGCACATGCCACAGTTCATGCAGCTCGGCGCGCATGCGCGCCTCGCCCTGTGGGGTGATCAGTGCGGTGCCGGCAGTGCGGGGCGGGCGGTATCGGCTCATGGGCTTCCAGGCTCGGGTAGGTAGCCGCCGAGTCTATCAGCCCTCGCGAAGCACTGTCAGCGGGCTGGCATTGAGCGCCCGGCGCGTGCCGAATACCCCCGCACCCCCCACCAGCAACGCACCGATCACCGGCAACAGCAGCAGCCACGGGTGCGGGCTCCAGTGCAGGTCGAATGCGTAGCGGTATAGCAGCAGGCTGATCAGTTCGGTGCCCAGCGCCGCGAGCAGGCCGCTGGCGGCGCCCAGCAGGCCGAACTCGATGCGCCGGGCCTTGACCAGCAGGCTGCGGCTGGCGCCCAGTGCCCGCAGCAGCGCACCCTGGTGGATGCGCTCGTCCAGGGTGGCCTGCAGCCCGGCGAACAACACGGCCAGGCCCGCCGCCAGCACGAACAGCAGCACATACTGTACCGCCAGGGTCACCTGGGCCAGGATGCTGCGCAACTGCTCCAGCAGCGCATCGACCTGCAGGATGGTGGCTGCCGGGAACGCTCGCGACAGGGCCACCACCTGCTGGTCGTGGCCTGGGGCCAGGTAGAAGCTGGTGAGATAGGTGGTCGGCAGGTCCTGCAGGGTGCCGGGCTGGAAGATCATGTAGAAGTTGGGCTGGAAACTGTCCCAGTTGACCGTGCGCAGGCTGCTGACCTGTACCTGGCGCTCCAGGCCACCGATGCTGAAGGTCAGGGTGTCGCCCAGCTTGAGCTTGAGGCTCTCGGCCAGCTGCGCCTCCACCGACACGCCGGGTAAGGCATCGGCCGTTGGCTGTGCCTGCCACCACTGGCCGGCGCTCAAGGTGTTGCCCTGGGGCAGGTCGGCGGCCCAGGTCAGGCTCAGGTCGCGCTGGACGGCGCGGTCACCGGTGGATTCCTTGCTGACGATCTCGCGCACCGGCTCGCCATTGATGAGCGTCAGGCGCCCGGGAATCACCGGGAACAACGGCGCGGCATGGACCGAGAATTCGTTCAGGCGCTGGGCGAAGGTGTCCTTGTCGTCCGGCAGGATGTTGAGCACGAAATAGTTGGGAGCATCCTTGGGCAGCTGGTTCTGCCAGGTGTCGAGCAGCTCGGTGCGCAGCAGGGCGATCAGGGCCATGGCCAGCAGGATCATGCCGAAGGCCAGCGACTGGCCTGCCGCCGCCAGCGGATGCTTGAGCAGTTGCCCCAGGCCCAGGCGCCAGGCCAGCGGGGCGCCGGCCAGCAG